>JBOFXU010000373.1:0-2845 GCA_051654305.1 Bacteroidales bacterium
GATCTCCCTGTTTGAGTTCCCAGTATCGTCCTTGCTGAAACCCTTTGTAGGGCATGGTCGTGCGGTTTGAAAATAGAAAGCAGGAGTTGGTCGGGACACCTTGTATCCCCGACATTACGCCATTCTCGAGTCCTTTGCCGGAACCGATCATTACAACGAGCATAAATATCCCCCAGGCTACTCCAAACATTGTCAGGAAGCTCCTGAGTTTGTTGCGGCTGAGTGTATGGAGGATCTCCTGCATCTGGTCAATATCCAGAAAAGGTATTTTACTCATATCTTAAAGCATCAATAGGTTTAATATCTACAGCTCTCTTCGCGGGAATAAACCCGGCGAACAAACCTGCACCAATAATTACAACAGAAGCAACCAGTACGACCCGTATATCCACAGTGGGGTTAGTGAAGATACTCATCCGGTCTGCACTTTCGTTCTGACTTAGTACGACATTTATCGATTCAGTCAGGAAAATTCCCAGTACCAGTCCGATATACCCAAATGCTCCGGTAATTGCCAGCGATTCAAGCAGAATCATTTTCAGAATAGAGTTGGGGGTCGCACCAAGCGACTTGCGGATGCCAATTTCGCGTGTGCGTTCTTTGACCGTAATCAGCATAATATTACTGATACCTACTATTCCGGCAATAAGTGATCCGATACCTATAATCCAGATAAAGAGAGAAATCCCGTTGAGAATGCCCATTGCCTGAAGATAATCGTCAAGTTTATTCCAGATCCAGATAGAGGCGTTGTCTGTAGGATCGTAGGAGTGTAGTCGGGCGAGGCGATTGCGAAGCTGATCAATAAACAGCTCATTTTCTTCACGTGTATCGAGTCCTTTGAGTTCGACGGTCAGATTGCTATACCCTGATCTGGGAGGAAAGATTACATCCGCCGTGGTGAGAGGGATCAGTACATTTCCATTATCGCGAGAAGAGTTAAAGTCATAGACTCCAATCACCAGGAAAGGAATCTTTCCGATTCTGATTTGCTTGCCTATAGGGTCTTTATCGCTGAAAAGTGTTGCTTTCTGTTTCTTGTGTATAACGACTGTTCTGCGTTTTTGCTTGATGTCGAGATCATTGATGAAACGGCCTTCGAGGATATTTATCCCACTCGCATTTTTAGCATTGGGAACGATTCCTTCGCAGGTGACTCCTGTCGATTGTGCTCCGTGAACAGCATTCAACGCAAAGCCTCGTGAAGATGGATAGATATCTTGAATATTTTCTTTCTGGTTCTGCAGCAAGCTGATATCGTTTTTGTCGAGTTTGATTTGCCGGCCTTTCTCGTAACCTCCGTAGGAGATAGAGGTTCTTCCCGGAAACAGTCGAATGACATTGACAGAGCTTGATTCAAAGTTTTTTGCAATTCCGTTTTTCAGCCCGTTGCCCGCTGCCAGGAGAACAATCAGCATGAAGATACCCCATGCAACAGAAAATCCGGTGAAAAACGTGCGAAGCTTATTGCGTTTGACGGTATCCCATATTTCAATCCATATGTCCATATGTTGATTATTTAGAGCGTAATTCAGATGTGTTTTGGATATTTTCGATCAGTCCGTCACGCAGTCGGATAATTTTTTCTGTTCGCATGGCAACATCATGCTCGTGCGTCACAACGATCATGGTCATTCCAGTTTGATTGACCTCCTTGAGCAGATTCATTACCTCTTCAGATGTTTGACTGTCCAGAGCTCCGGTGGGTTCATCAGCCAGAATAATCTGAGGTTTTGCTACCAATGCCCGTGCAATGGCAACCCTCTGTTTTTGTCCTCCGGACATCTCGTTGGGCAAGTGGAGAGCCCAGTCTTTTAAACCAACCTGATCGAGGTATTCCATAGCCATCATATTTCTCTTTTTTCGGCTTAATCCCTGATAATAGAGAGGTAGTGCTACGTTTTCTACCGCGTTTTTAAAAGAAATCAGATTGAATGACTGGAAGATGTATCCGATCATTTTGTTGCGGTACTCTGCCGCTTTCGATTCGCTCAGGTCGCGGATCAGAGTGTTATTTAATAAATACTCTCCTGTGTCATAGTTGTCAAGAATACCCAGAATGTTCAGTAGCGTTGATTTACCCGAACCGGAAGCTCCCATGATTGAGACAAATTCTCCGGTCTGAATTTCGAGGTCTATGCCTTTGAGTACATGCAGGGGTTTGCCTGCAAAGTACGTTTTGTTAATGTTTTTCAGTGTGATCATACAGCCAAATATTAGTTTGTCAAATCTAAATAAATAATTGAATAAATTTATTTTATCAATTCTTAATAGTGATTGTTTAACTATAATTATGATTGAGATTGTGATATTCTGGTGTTGTTAACTCTTATTTGTATACGATGATATGCTCCTTCTGTTTCGTTACCCTTTTGCCGGGGGGAGCTGATTGTAAAATCGTTCTGTCGTAAGTCGTTAATTATAATTCTATGCTGCTTTCTTGTTTATTGGATGGAGGTAGGCTTATTGTATCTGATTTTGTATCTTTGTTAAACAAATTAGAAACAATGGCATTGAAATTTTACAATCAGGAGGATACAATACGTTTGATGAATGCGTGGAGCAGAGAATCGAGACCTTTTCTGTTTATCGTAAGTTATTCGATGGATCAGAATATTCTGATTCCGCTTGATGAAGTTGATGCTTCGGAAATCAAGTATGATTTTGAGGGTAGATCCAATATTTTTTCTCCTGTAATAAGATCAACGGAGCATGAGATCCACTTTTCGAGGAATCCGATTTCGTTCAGCGATTTTGAAAAATCATTTCATCGGGTAATGTATGGATTACATAGGGGAGATAGTTTTTTATGTAATCTTACTTGTGAGACTCCTGTGTTTTGTTC
>JBOFXU010000374.1:0-8223 GCA_051654305.1 Bacteroidales bacterium
TTCTTCCGGTCCGAATGCTCCACCATCAGCTACCGGTTGTCGGTTTTCGCTTTGGCAAGATCGGTTATCTCACAGATTTCACACAGATAAGCGACTCTGAACTTGCAAAACTTAACGGTGTAGACATTCTTATCATTGAGGCTCTTCGTCAGTATCCGCATATTGCGCATATCTCCCTGCCTCAGGCACTCGAATATATCGAAAAGATCAATCCGTCTCGCAGCTATCTGATCCATATGAATCATCAGTTCGGACGTCATGAGGAGATTCAGAAGATCCTTCCTGAAAATGTCGTTATTGCTTATGACGGATTATCGTTTGAAATTAATTAACCTCCTAAACAACCATAAAACATGAGAAAAACGATCCTGACTCTTCTGGTGCTTCTACTTTCATTATGCTCCATATCCGCCAAAGAGATGACCTATTATGTCATTGATCTAAAGAAAGAGATAGGTAGCACGACATGGCTTTATGTCAAAAATGGCTTAGAGGAGTCTAAGAAAGAAAAAGCAGATGCCATATTCATCCACATGAATACATATGGTGGAACTGTAGTCTTTGCCGACTCCATACGCACAGCCCTGCTGAACGAAGATCGGCCAATCTATTGCTTTATTGATAATAATGCCGCTTCTGCCGGTGCTTTGATTGCAATTGCCTGCGACAGTATTTATATGCGAAGTGGCGCCAATATCGGCGCAGCGACTGTAGTAGATCAGACAGGAAAACAACTCCCCGATAAATATCAGTCCTACATGCGGGCTACGATACGTTCCACGGCAGAAGCTCAAGGTAAAGACAGTGTTCTCGTAAATAACAAGTGGGAAGTTAAATGGCGGCGCAATCCACTGATTGCCGAAGCTATGGTAGACAGCCGTGTGGTTGTACCCGGATTGATAGATTCTACCCGCGTGCTTACCTTCACAACTGAAGAAGCGATCAAATACGGTTATTGTGAAGCCAAGGCTGAAGACATTAGCGAGATCATCGAAAAGCGACTGGTGACACCTGAGTATAAAATACTAAGATACAAACCCACATTTTATGATGAGCTAAAAGGGTTTATTATGAATCCTGCCCTGCAAGCCGTACTAATTATGCTGATCATCGGAGGTATATATTTTGAACTTCAAACACCGGGGTTAGGATTCCCTTCGATAGTTGCTATCGCTTCAGCGATCCTCTATTTCGCACCTCTGTATATCGACGGAATGGCTGCCAACTGGGAGATTATCATATTCATTGTCGGAATCATCCTCCTGGTCGTCGAAATCTTTATCATTCCGGGGTTCGGAATATTTGGTATATCGGGAATCATATGCATCGTTGGAGGACTCATACTCGCCATGTTGGACAATGTTATTTTTTCGTTTGATAACGTGAGTAACGAGGATTTGGCTAAAGCTCTTGTTACAGTCCTCATTGGATTCCTTTCAGGAGGAGTTTTGCTCCTATATTTAGCATCACGCATCGGAAAGAAAGGCATGTTCAAAAAACTTGCACTCAACACCATTCAGGAGAACGACAAAGGATATATCTCTGTTGACCCAGAACTCAAAAATTATATGGGAAAAACAGGCATTGCATCTACTGTACTGCGCCCCTCAGGTAAAATCAGGATCGGAGACGAACAGCTTGATGCTGTATCTATCGATGGATTTATTGAAGCACTCACTCCTGTGGTTGTTGTCAAACAAGAGAGTGCACAATTATATGTAAAGAAAATTAGTAAATAAAATTAGACATTAAACGATATGAAATTTATCGGAATTATACCCGCTCGTTATGCGTCAACGCGTTTTCCGGGAAAACCGCTGGTGAAAATTGGAGGTAAAAGCATGATCCAACGAGTTTACGAGCAAGTAAACGGAGTTCTTGACGCTGCAGTAGTAGCCACAGATGACCAACGGATCTTTGATGCAGTGATTGAATTTGGCGGGCAGGCTGTCATGACCTCTACCGAACACAAAAGCGGAACCGACCGATGTCAGGAGGCTTTTTGTAAAGTAGGCAATGGCTTCGATGTTATCATCAATATTCAGGGGGATGAGCCTTTTATTCAGGCTTCTCAGATCGAACTGCTTAAAAGCTGCTTTGAAACTCCTGACACTCAACTTGCCACACTGGTGAAACCCTTTGAAAAAGGGTGTGATTTTGAAACTATTTTCAATCCTAATAGTCCGAAAGTAATTTTTAATCACCAGATGGAAGCGATTTATTTCAGTCGTGCCATCATCCCTTACCAAAGAAATTACGACTGGAAAGAGTGGTCGAACCATCAGACCTACTACAAACACATTGGTATGTATGCCTATCGGGCAGATGTACTTGCCGAGATCACCAAACTACCACAATCATCCCTCGAAATTGCTGAATCACTTGAACAACTTCGCTGGATTGAAAATGGTTACCGCATTAAAGTGGCAATCACTCACCAGGAAACAATCGGTATTGACACACCTGAAGACCTCAAAAAAGCAGAAGAATTTCTTGCATCAAGATAAGTCATACCCCTATAGTCTATTTTACTTTTTACCGGCTGAAAGCGTATTCCTTCAGCCGGTATTTTTTTATATACCCGAGGCTATTTGTTAAATATAGAGCAAAACACTAAAAAAACTAATCATTTACAGAAATCTATTGTTATCCAATTAGTAATACCTCTGTTCTTTATGAAAAAGTTTCTATTATTTCCCTTTGTGATCATGAACGCTCTCGTTCTCTTTGGTCAGACAAACTCAACCGGCAAAGAGTTTATACTGCCCCTGGGTTGCAGGGTCGTTCTTCAGGTCGATTCGATCCTGCGGGATGGCTCATGCAAGTATTCTGTGATTTATTATGAAGAGTTCTCCCAAATCATAGATACCTACGACAATGAGGCTCTCTTCTTTAAGGATGTACCCGACAATGCTATACAGATCGTCTTCAGCATTAGCACACACGGGAAAACACGAACCGATGTACAAAAGAACTACCGGTCTGCTTTATTTATTAAAAGCAATCTACCTGAAAACATAAAATACAAAGCAGACATTCAGAACGGTCATTCAGATGAATATATAAACACCAGTGTATATCCGGTTTTCAAACAGATAAAAAGCACGGAGCTATGGCCCGGATTAATCAAATCTATTACACTGTATGATTTCAAGATCTTACAACCCAGTGAGATTAATTCAGCACTGACACTGCGGCCAACCCTAAACAAAAAATAGAATAAAAAACAGACTACTTACCACTCGGCATGCAATATTTTAGGCAATTCATTCTGTGAAGTCACTTTTTTTATGTATAATTGTTGTTCTATTAAAAAACAAGATAATATGAGATTTGATGAACTGGATTTAGAAAGAGAACTTTTGGATGGATTAGACGCGATGAATTTTGAAGAAATGACTCCTATCCAGGAAGAGACAATTCCCGTGATCCTTTCCGGAAAAGACATTATTGCATGTGCTCAAACAGGCACAGGAAAAACAGCAGCGTTCGTTCTGCCTTTACTAAATCAACTTACAAAAGAGGAGAATACCAAAAATAAGATCCGTGCCATCATTATGGCACCTACGCGTGAGCTTGCTCAACAAATTGACATCCAGATTCAGGGATTCTCATATTTCCTATCAATCTCTTCTCTTCTTGTTTATGGTGGCGGAGATGGTGTAGACTGGGAACAACAAAAAAGAGGAATGAAAATGGGAGCCGACATTATTGTTGCGACCCCGGGACGACTTCTCTCTCATATTGAACATAGCAAAGTCGACCTCTCTCATGTTACTCATTTCATTCTGGATGAGGCTGACCGAATGCTTGACATGGGCTTTTCTGATGATATTATCAAAATATCGAAGCAATTGCCTCATACAAGACAAACCATTCTTTTCTCGGCTACTATGCCACCTAAGATTCGTCAGCTAATCAAAAGCACACTTCACGAACCCGTAGAAGTCAATGTTGCCGTTTCTAAACCCAACGAGTCAATTCGCCAATTCGTATATATCTGCTACGAAGGTCAGAAAATGGAGATTATCCAATCGATCTTCGCAAAAAAAAGAGAGGGCAAATCAGTTCTTTTCTGCTCTTCAAAACAAAAAGTAAAGGAGCTTGCTCATCTGCTAAAACGTGGCAAACTAAAAGTTGCAGCTATGCACTCCGATCTTGAACAAGAGGAGCGCCAGCAAGTAATGCTTGATTTTGATAACAACAAACTCGATCTGCTTGTTGCAACTGATATTATTGCTCGGGGTATTGACGTAAACGACATTGGACTGGTAATCAACTACGATGTTCCTCATGACAGTGAAGATTACATCCACCGTATTGGTAGAACAGGACGTGCGGATGCAAGTGGTGAAGCTATTACCTTTGTAAATATTGACGATCAGCAGCGCCTGCTGAAGATTGAGCAATTCATTGAACGCGAAATCGAACGCTTGCCATTGCCAGAAAGTTGCGGTGATTCTCCCGAATTTTCAGCATCACTTTCACACAACCGAAGAAGAGGCAAACAACAAGGAAATGGCTCACAGTCTCGTAACCAGAGAGGTCAACACCCTCAACATTCCGAGGAGAGACGTCACAAAGCTGATGGAAACAAAAGTCAGTCAAAACCGGAAGCTCATCATACCGAAACTGAGAACAGAACTCCTAAAATACTCGTAAAAAGAAGTCCGGGAGCATAAATTTTTCTCTTGTAACAAATACAGAAGACCGTAAACAACCCAATTGTTGTTTACGGTCTTCTGCGTTTTAGAACGAATACATTTATACTTTGGTTATCGCTATTCAAGACTCCCCTGATTTTGATACGAATGACTCTGAATTTTCATTCTTATCAACGTGCCGGTTCATACGTTTGAAAATATATTTTCATTTAAATGAACATTTGCGTTGATACGTATGAACGTCCGCGTTCATTTAAATGAACTTTTCACCCCCCAGGGCTAAAGTTTATATTCCATGTAATACGTAAGCATCCTAAGTTAATCACACAAAGTTTCCATTTTCATTCGTCACCATTTGTCACACAGCACCATTACAACCAGCAAGACATTAATAGACAAATACTTAAACCCATTCAAACGGGTGACGAATGGTGTGACAAATGGTGACGAATGGTGACAAATCAAATCGCAAAAAAAAACGAAGAGAAACAATGATTATATACTAAATTTCTATTTCTTTGTAAAATATGCAGCAATGCCACGTATAATCTATTCTACTGCTAAAGAACTATGCAAGATAACAATCAACTTCAGCCAAAAAAAGACTATTTTGAGCCGATGCACACCGCAGAACATATTCTGAACCAAACTATGGACCGGATGTTTTCGTGTGGTAGAGCAATCAGTGCTCACATCGAAAGAAAAAAATCAAAATGTGACTACCTCCTTTCGGTATCTCCCACAGAGGAACAAATGAAGGCCATAGAAGATCAGGTCAACAGGGTCATCGATATGAATCTTGATGTAACCAATGCGTTAATCTCCATTCACGAGGCGCAAAATCAGTTTAATCTGGAGAAGTTACCCGAGAATGCAGGAGATACACTACGCATTGTAAAAGTAGGAGACTACGACGCTTGCCCATGTATAGGTATGCACGTTAGCAACACCTCCGAAATTGGGCGTTTTGTCATTAACAATTACGACTATAGCGACGGAAAACTACGCATTCGCTACAAACTACAAAACAAAGAATAAGTATAAAATAGAGAGATAACACAACATTTTCGCATATAATACAATGAAGAAGAGAAACTTTAATGTATCTTTGCGCGAATTTGAAGATGTAAAGAAAATAATATAAGGAGATTTATATGTTTAATCCAATTACAAAAACGATTGACCTGGGTGACGGTAGAACCATTACCCTGGAAACCGGAAAGCTGGCTAAACAAGCAGACGGAGCAGTGATGCTACGTATGAACAACACAATGTTGCTGGCTACTGTTTGTTCTGCAAAAGATGCAGTTCCGGGTACTGACTTCATGCCGTTGTCAGTAGATTACAAAGAGAAGTTTGCTTCGAACGGACGTTTTCCGGGAGGGTTTACAAAACGTGAAGGAAAACCTTCAGATTACGAGGTATTAACTTCTCGTCTGGTTGACCGTGCGCTACGCCCGCTTTTCCCAGATGATTATCACGCTGATACTTTTGTTCAAATCACATTATACTCGGCTGATGGTGTGGACATGCCTGATGCTCTTGCTGGTTTAGCTGCATCTGCTGCTTTAGCAGTATCTAACATTCCTTTCAACGGACCTATCTCTGAAGTACGTGTTGCACGTATCAACGGGGAGTTCAAACTTAATCCTACTTTCGCTGAACTTCAAAGTGCCGACATGGATATCGTAGTTGCTGCAACTATGGATAACATCATGATGGTTGAAGGCGAAATGAAGGAAGTATCTGAAATGGACCTTCTGAATGCAATGAAATTTGCACACGATGCTATTAAAGTTCATTGCCAGGCTCAGATTGAGTTCGCTGAAATGGTTGGATCAACGGTAAAACGTGAATACTGCCACGAAGAGAATGACGAAGATCTACGCAAAGACGTATGGGCAAAATGTTACGACAAAGCATATGTTGTTGCAACTTCATGTAATAACGACAAACATGCTCGCGGAGCAGCTTTCGAAGCTATCCTTGAGGAATACAAAGCCGAAGTTTCTGAAGAAGTTCTTGCAGAGAAGAAAGCTTTGATCGGTCGTTACTACCACGATGTTGAGAAGGAAGCTATGCGTCGTTCTATCCTTGACGAAGGAAAACGTCTGGATGGTCGTACAACTACTGAAATCCGTCCGATTGAGTGTGAAATCAACTACCTTCCGGGACCTCACGGTTCTGCCGTTTTCACCCGTGGAGAAACTCAGTCATTAACGACTGTAACTTTAGGAAACAAGCTTGATGAGAAAATCATCGACGAAGCTCTTTCTAAAGGTAAAGAGAGATTCTTACTACACTATAACTTCCCTCCGTTCTCAACGGGAGAAGCTCGTCCAAGCCGTGGTATTGGCCGTCGTGAAGTAGGTCACGGTAACCTTGCGCTTCGCGCTCTTAAACCAATGATTCCAGCTGACTGTCCTTACACTATTCGTGTAGTTTCAGATATTCTTGAATCAAACGGTTCTTCATCTATGGCGACTGTATGTGCGGGAACACTTGCACTTATGGATGCTGGTGTGAAAATTCCGAAACCAGTTTCTGGTATCGCTATGGGATTGATCACTGACAACAAAAAATTCGCTGTCCTTTCAGATATCCTTGGAGACGAAGATCACCTTGGAGATATGGACTTCAAAGTAACAGGTACAAAAGATGGTATCACTGCTACTCAGATGGACATCAAAGTGGACGGTCTTTCTTACGAAATTCTTGAACAAGCATTAAACCAGGCTCGCGAAGGTCGTATGCACATTTTGGGTAAAATCACAGAATGTATCTCTGAACCTCGCACAGAATTGAAACCTCACGCTCCACGCGTTGAAGTTATTGCAATTCCAAAAGAGTTAATTGGTGCAGTGATTGGCCCTGGTGGTAAAATCATCCAAGGAATTCAGGAAGAGTCAGGAGCGATCGTTACTATCGAAGAAATTGATGGAATGGGTCGTTGTGAAGTTAGTGCGAACAACGCAACTGCGATGCAAATTGCAGTAACTAAAATCAAAGGTATTATTGCTCAGCCCGAAATTGGAGAAACTTACGACGGTAAAGTGAAATCGATCAAAGATTTCGGTGCATTCGTTGAGTTTATGCCAGGTAAAGAAGGATTACTTCACATTTCTGAAATTACATGGGAACGTCTTGAGACGATGGAAAATTCAGGATTGAAAGAAGGTGAAGCAATTCAGGTAAAACTACTTGATATTGACAAAAAAACAGGCAAATTCAAACTTTCCAGAAAAGTTTTATTACCTCGCCCTCCTCGTCAAGAGAAAAACGCATAATTTCTTTGCACAGAAAAAACCATCTATAAATACTAAAAGAGTCTTCCGAAAGGAAGACTCTTTTTTTTGCCTGCTCATGCTATAAATGCAACAAAATAGCCATACTGCTCGTTCCCGAAACCATGTTAAAATTATTATCCGCCCCATACCACTTCAGCACGACTTCTTGCCTTTTATTTGCCTTTTTAGGCTATCAAATTCAAAATGTTTGTAGCATAGATTCAATATTTTTTCTATTTTTGCGTCAGTAAAAAGCAATAATGCAAAAATAC
>JBOFXU010000375.1:0-1638 GCA_051654305.1 Bacteroidales bacterium
AAGGTAACTCCAGACAAAGACCATTGCTGTGCAGGGAGCTGCTCCAAGAAGTACCGCTCCGGCAAGATATTCATTCGCCAGATCAGAAGGTATAAATGCTTTAAAGAGCACATAGAAGAATACCCATGAGATAGCGAACATGGAGAAAGGCTTAATCAGCCAGTTGGTCACACAGGTAATGATGATCCCTTTCGGATTTTTACCTACATTCTTGATGCTCTGAAAATCCACTTTCAGCATCATCGGATAGATCATCAGCCAGATCAGGATTGCAACCGGGATGGATACATTGGCGTATTCGAACCGGCTAAGAACCTCGGGAACGATTGGTAGAAGCTGTCCCAAAGCGATACCTGCTACGATGCAAAGAGCAACCCATAGGGTCAGGTAACGTTCAAAAAAGCCAATCCCTTCATTCTTTTTTTCGACAGCACTCATTAGCAGTTTCCTCCACATGAACAAGCGGGAAGCTCCTGACCTTTGATGTCCTCGATATAGAATTTGTAGAAGCGAGCTTTGATCTCGTCTCTCACGCGACGGAATTCACTTTCGATAAATTCAGGAGTTCCGACTGCGTGTGAAGGGTCATCAAATCCAATATGCAGGCGGTGTTTTACTTTGCCAATGAATGCCGGGCAAGTTTCGTTTGCACCACCACAAACAGTGATTACGTAGTCCCACTCTTCTCTCAGATAGATGTCAACCTGGTCTGAAGTATGGTTTGAAATGTCGATTCCGATTTCGGCCATAGCTTTAACAGCACCTTCGTTGAGTTTGCCGGCAGCCTGAGTTCCTGCAGAGCGTACAATAAGCTCCTGATCAAATGATTGTAAAAAGCCGTGAGCCATCTGGCTACGACAACTATTTCCTGTACAAAGAATTAATACTTTCATACTATGTAGTGATTAAATATAAAACATGATGGTATAGTAAATACCGATTGATATAGATAGTATTGCAATCAAGCGGTTCATCCAGCGTTGAAACTGCTGCATGCGGTTGTAGAACTTCCCAAGTCCAGCGATACTGTAAGCCAACACCCATGCTACAAGCAGAACGGGTAGTCCCGTAGCAACGGCAAAGGAAACGGGCAACAGATATCCACCTGTTTCGGCAGCAGCCATCGGCAAGAGCATGCCAAAAAAGAAGACTCCACTGGTAGGGCAGAATGCAAGGGAAAAAAGAATTCCCATAGCAAGAGCACCCCATGCCCCCTTGTTTTTAAGCGATTCGCTTCCATCCCCGCTGAATCCGAATTTAGGAAGATTGAGCTTGTTTCCGAATAGCATGAATAGACCGATAAGGATCAGTATAGGGCCCAGAAGAGATTCTCCGAAATGGCTCAAAGCTTTCTGAATGGCAAACATACTTGCACCTTCCCTAAGAATGCGAATCAGTATAAATCCCAGAACGGAGTAGGTGATTATGCGTCCGAGGGTATAGAGTATTCCATTCACGAAAATACGATGCTGGCTTTCGATATCTTTGCTTATGTATCCGATTGCTGTGATGTTTGTGGCAAGCGGACAGGGACTTACAGCTGTAAGTAATCCCAGCAAAAACGCCGTGATCAGAGGAACAGAGCTCGTTTCAACGAGTTGTTGCAACCATTCCATTATTTCGAGATATTTTGAATAG
>JBOFXU010000376.1:0-2296 GCA_051654305.1 Bacteroidales bacterium
CGCGAAGTCTTACAACGCTCTCATCCGATATCACCAGAGGTCTTGCATTGAGACTATGTGATGCTACCGGAGACACTATAAAGCTTTTTGAATTTGGGATAACTATGGGACCACCTACGCTCATGGAATAGGCTGTTGAACCCGTAGGTGTAGAAATTATCAGACCGTCGGCCTGATACGCATTGACATATTCATCATCGACCCAGCAGTGGATGGTGATCATGGATGAATTATCCTGTTTGAGGACAGCGATCTCATTTAATGCGTACGGACTTATAGTAGTTTCTCTGCCGGGCACCACCATATGAATAAGTGCCCTCTCCTCTACTTTATATTCGTTATTATGTAGATCCTGGATGGTTTCGCTGACTTCTTCGAAAGGACAGTCCGCCAGAAATCCTAATCGCCCCATATTGATTCCAAGAATTGGAATATCGTAGCTATCTCCGAGTCGTTCGACTACCCGGAGTAAGGTCCCGTCGCCTCCGATACTGAAAACAAATTCAGCTTCAATCGGCGAGTCTTGTTCGATCAACTTCATCTCAGGCAATTCAAGCCCCTGAATATTCTGAAGAAAGTCGTAGTACTCTCTTTCCATTGCGATGTCGAGCTGGCTTTGTGAGAGGATATTGATCAGTGTGAAATAAGTTTCACAATCTCTTTCAGCATAAGTATTCCCAAATATGGCAACTTTCATTCTATTCATATTCAAAAGATTAATAATTGAATCATAGCGCTTCGCCTGTCATAATCAGCGTAAGCCATTGTGTTTACATGATTTTCGTCTCAAAAATATGGAATATTAAGCAATAATCTCATTTCATAAGCATTTCTTTTTTCTTTTTTTTAGTTCATGATCTCCCCTACGCAGTTTGAGTTTCCTATTGTTAGTGGGAGCTAACAGTATTTGAGAGACAATCTGTCTTCCGGTGTGTATCTGTTCATACGCATCAGTCACTATTAAAAAAAGCAAATTCTCAGGAACACGAAAAGGTTCTCTACAGAATGATATACATTCCATAGAGAACCCTCCAATTATAAAAAGACAGATCGTAATTATTTTTCGAATACGATGAGCATCGTTGGATCAAGCACTCTAAACGTAAAGCTGGATGTAACGTAAAGTTCCACCTCTTTACCGTTTGCACTTTGATATCCGATGGAGAAGTCCTGCCCTATCGACAGTTCAAAGTTTTCGTTATCTATTGGTAACAAGTAAGCATTATCGATGAAATTGCTAACAACAATTGTCAGTTTGAATCCGTTAGTCAGGTTTTTTACAAACTCCGAATCTTTTCCGATCATATTCAAGTGCGCCCATTTCTGTGGACTAAGCACCAATGCGTACGGTGATGGAGCATACGAATTTTTAAGCATTGATATCGCTTTCATCAAACTTCCCATAGTTTCTTCGTAGGTAGTTCCGAAAGAAAGTGTTTTATGAGCTGTCGATTTACTCAATCCGGTAATATCCGCTTCAACTAAACCACCATAGATCACAGTTTCTTCGAATCGTGCTGCTTTTTTTACAGCTTCATCCAGACTGAATGTATTAACATCCTTCGCCCCTCGCTCGATATTGTCGAGTTCCCAGCGATTCATGGTGAAATTAATGCGTTGTTCAACCAAAGGCTTCACTTTATACACACCAAATGGGACATCAGCAAGACTGCTAAGTTCCATTTTACCTGTACCGATAGCTTCTGTATTTTTGCCCAGAGGACCTTTCACCGAAACGAAACGTCTTGCACTCAAATTTGCTTTGATCACCTCTGTAGCTCTTGCATCAATCAATTCCCAACCTGCTGCAGAAATAGGTGCTAATTCTCTTTTTAGGAAATCCATATTTTATACCTCCTTTATTTAATTTTTCCGATTTTCAATCCGTCCTGATTTGATGAACCCTCTTTACCGTCGTGTTCATGCGACAAAATATCACCTTTGCAGAAAAGATACTTCTCCAGTTGCGGATTCCATGCTTCAGGCATTCTACGTCTGATCCATTCTAATATTATTGTAGCATGTTCGATCTCTTCATTCCGGTTATGTATAAGGATTGCCCTAAGCTCAGGATCCATTTCAGTAGCTACACGCTGATCATACCAGTCTGCAGCCTCTAATTCTTCGATTAAACTTTTATATGCTCGTGCTTTGTCCCGTGCTTCCTGGCTTAGCTCATTGACAGGCTCATGATATTGTCCTTCCATAATTTCATTTTTTATTATTAGAATAATACTTAACTAACATATATTTTAAGGAGATTGTTCGCAGCAGATTTTATATTTATCAAATGTTT
>JBOFXU010000377.1:0-4328 GCA_051654305.1 Bacteroidales bacterium
CAACACGGAGTTTTATGTTTTTATTCGTCACCATTTGTCACACGGGATCTAAAACAAGAACAAGACGCTATTAAACAAGCACTTAAACAACCATAAACGGGTGACAAATGGTGTGACGAATGGTGACGAATGGTGACGAATGAAAAACACCCGAGAGACTTACCTCTTTTCAATATCATTAGAAACAAAAAAGAGTGTATATTGTTATTAATATTACGACAAGATACATTCATAAAGAGAAATATAATCTATTTTTTCTTTCGAATATATTATGCATATCATCACTAAAATACTAAAGTTCGTCAAACATTAAATCATTATAACAATATAAATACATAGTTTTGGATAAAAAAGGAAACATAAAAAAACCAATGAACAAACCATACTGTCAGGATTTAAAGAAATAGATTCTACAGAAAACAATAAAAAACAAATTACTTAAATCTTAAAATCAACAATGTTATGAGAAGGATTCTTATAAGTTTTTGTCTCTGTCTTCTCTCTGTTATTGTGTTTGCGCAGAAACGCGAATACAACATAACAACGTTAGATGGTACACTTGGCGGGCCTCTTCCTGGTGTTTCTGTTATTGTTAAAGGTACAACTGATGGTGGAGTAACAAACCTTGATGGACAACTAAAAATGTCTTTCGATGAAGGTGCTACTCTTATATTCTCATTTATAGGATATAAAAATCAAGAAGTTGTAGCAGGATCAAACAAAAGTATTTCTGTCACAATGTCCGAAGACGTTCAAAATGTGGATGAGGTATTAGTTATTGGTTACGCGACTGGTACCAGTCGTACGATTTCTGGTGCTGTTGACAAGATATCCAGAAAAGACATGAACCAAGGGGTTGTCAACAATCCTCTGACAGCTATTCAAGGGCGAGTTCCAGGTGTAGTTATTCAGAAACCTGGTGGAGACCCATCTTCTACACCATCTATTCGTGTACGTGGAACAACATCTCTATCAGGAGGAAATGATCCACTTGTAGTAATTGACGGCGTATTCGGAGATTTAGGATTACTAAATGCATTATCTCCAAACGACATCGAAAGCTTCACTATTCTGAAAGATGCATCTGAAACAGCGCAGTATGGATCAAGAGGAGCAAGTGGGGTAATTGTTGTTACAACGGTAAAGGGCAAAGCTGGACAAATGAATCTATCATACCAAGGTAACTTCAGTGCAGAAACTCCTTACAAAAACATTAAAATGCTTAATGGCGATCAATATAGATCGGTAATTACTGAAAAAGGGTATGTAAATGCACTTGATGGTGGTTACAATACAAACTGGTTTAAAGAAATCGAACGTACTGGCTTCTCTCAAAACCATACTGTTAATTTTGGAGCTGGATCAGACGTTTCAAGTTATCGCGCATCAATTGGTATTATTAACCAAGAAGGAATTGTCAAAACTTCGGATATGCAGAATTATACTGCAAAACTGGATGCTACACAGAAAATGTTTGACAACAAATTGAAAATCGACTTTGGTATCTTCGGTTCTATTAAATATAACAACTATATCAATAATCATCATAAGACATTCTACTCAGCGGCTACGATGAATCCGACATTCCCAACTGGACAGCTGGATAATGGAAGATGGCCAGAAGACCCAAGTGCTAATGAGATAGACAATCCTCTTGGTCGATTATCCATAGAAGATAAAGAAGAGAATGCTTACATAAACGTTCACGGGAAAATCTCTTATGATATTATCAAAGATCTTACGATATCAGCTTTTGGCTCTTATACATCGAATAATAAAACAAATGGAGTATTTGTTCCTATAAACACAAAAGAAGGTATTCGCGAAGACGGAGGTAAAGCTTATAATGGACTTTCTAAAAGTGCGTCCTTAATGGGTAACGTAACGTTAAGCTATAAAAAAGTTATCGAGAAGCACAGCTTAAATGCAATGCTTGTTGCAGAGGGACAAGATTATAAATATTCTGGGTTTAATGCGACTTCCAGAGGATTCGGCACAGATTATTTCGGACCCGATAATATGTCAGCAGGTGCAATTGTGAAATGGGGCGATGTTGGTTCCTATTCAAATGGATACCAATTAGCATCTTTTTTAGCTCGTTTAAATTATATGCTGCTTGACAAATACATCATTACCGTAAATATGCGTACGGATGGTTCTTCTAAATTAGGAGATAACAATAAATGGGGATTCTTCCCTTCAGCTTCTGCTGCATGGGTTATCAACAATGAAGGGTTCATGCAAGACATCAAAGAAAGTGTGAGCACATTAAAATTACGCGCAGGATATGGTGTTACGGGTAACCAAGATGCGATTGCTCCTTACAATTCAAAAATGCTATTGATACCAGACAAACTAACAACGGTGAATGGTAAACCGGTTGTTACATATCGTTATGCAAGAAACCAGAATCCAGATTTGAAATGGGAAACAAAACACATGTTTGACGTTGGTTTAGATTTCGGATTCATGGAAGATCGGTTAAGTGGATCTGTTGACTACTATACATCTCTAACTAAAGGTCTTTTGTACAACTACGCTGTTCCAGTTCCTCCATTTGTTTACCCAAACTTGTTGGCTAATCTGGGTGAAATGGAAAACAATGGTATTGAGTTAAACTTAAACTACAAAGTCATACAATCTCAAGATTTTGATTTAGCAGTGGGTACTAACTTAGCATACCAGAAAAACAAACTAAAATCGCTAAGCGGTTCTTATATGGGGCAAGATCTGAGCGCTCCTGAATACATGAGAATAGCAAGCATGAATGGTGCCGGTTTCATCGGAGGTAATAACGGAACAACTTACCAGATGGTAGGTCAGCCTTTAGGCGTTTTCTATCTACCTAAATGCAACGGACTTGCCGATAACGGATTAGGCAGTTTCAAATATAATGTTGTTGACTTAAATGGCAATGGTATTGATCTGAATGATGGTGAGGACAGATACATTGCTGGACAAGCTATGCCAAAAGTTTATCTGGGTGCGAACATCAATATCCGCTATAAAAACTTTGATTTCCAGACTCAACTAAACGGGGCATTTGGTCATAAAATCTATAACGGAACTTCATTGAGCTATATGAACATGAATTCATTCCCTACGTATAATGTGATGGAGAGTGCTCCAGAGAAAAATATCAAGGATAATACCGTTACAGACTACTGGTTAGAAAAAGGTGATTACTTAAACATCGATTACATCTCATTAGGATACAATATTGATGCTACTAAGTTCAATAAAGTAATCAGAAATATTCGTATAACTGCAGCTGTAAACAACCTTTATACATTTACAAACTATTCCGGATTAACTCCGATGATTAATAGTTCGATTGTAAATGGTTCATTAGGTTTGGATGATAAACAACTATATCCTGTAACAAGAACATTCTCTTTAGGTCTAAGTGTAAACTTCTAATTTGAGTAATACTATGAATAAAAAATTAATATATGCAGCCTTATTTGCATTCTCATTAGGATTATCTTCTTGTAGCCTCGAAGAGGATGTAAAAGATCAATTGCCCGAAGAAGAAGGGTACAAAAATCCTCAGTTGATTTACCTCAATACTGTAGCCAATCTATATACCCAGATTGGTGCCGGCGGTGGAGGCGAAGGCATTGGAGGAACAGATAGAGGCCTTTATGACATTTCTACCTTTACAGCTGACGAGGCGGTATTACCTATACGTGGTGGAGACTGGGAAGATGGTGGTATGTGGAAACGTTTGTTTACACATACTTGGGATAAAAGTGAGGGCCCTTTTAAAGCGTCATGGGATTATCTATATAAAGTAATCGGGTTAAGCAACCGCTCTGTAGACAAACTTAATGATCTTATTGAAAAAGATCCATCAAATAAGTTCTTGCCTATTTACAAATCAGAAGTAAGAGCTGTCAGAGCAATTATGTATTATTATCTGCTCGACCTTTTTGCTCGAGTTCCAATTGTCGAAAGCTCTAAAACTACAATTGCTGAAGTTAAACAAGCAACAAGAGCTGAAGCATTTGCATGGATTTTGAAGGAGCTTCAAGAATCAGCACCTTACTTACCAAACGTAAGAAGTAACTACACTGGCGAATATTATGGACGCGTGACCAGACCTGTTGCCTATACTTACTTGGCAAAACTTGCATTAAATGCAGAAGTATATAACGATAACGACTGGACTGATAATGGAGGAATCCCAAACGGATCTACTGACTTCCCTTTTAACAACGGAAAAATCATCTGCTGGGATGCTGCCGTTAATTACTGTGACTCTGTAGCTACTGTTGGTTATGCATTAACACCTAAAATGTCAGACAACTTTAAAGTGAAGAATGAAT
>JBOFXU010000378.1:0-6698 GCA_051654305.1 Bacteroidales bacterium
GACATCGGTGGCGGAATCGGTGGCGGATGGAATTAATCCTGTTTCCATGTAAACATTAGAAAAGCAGTAACTGTGAATCCTGTTCACGGTTACTGCTTTTTTTGATTTTATCATTCTATTCTGTCAGGGTAAACAAGATGACGCGAGGAGAACCATCGCCTACTATTTGACATAAACATCTAAAAAAAGACCTATTGCTGTCTTTTTGATACTCGGAAACAGGCATCTTCTGAGATGAGATTTTCGGGGAAAAAGAGGGAATTTGGGGACGAAAGAAGGCATGTGGAAGTTCATACGTTCAAACGCAACCGTTCGAACGTATGAAAATAAATGTTGATACGTTCGAAAATATATTTTTGAACGTTTGAACGCCCACGTTTATACGTTCGATCAGTTACGATCAAACGTATCTCCAGGAAGAAACATTCGTATTTACCTTCGGATGCATACAATCGAAACCAAACAAAGTCAAACACCTGATTATAAACACAATACTAACACCCTGAGAGTCCACTGTAGCCCCGAAAAAGTTTCGCGGAAAGTTTTAGCTGATTCTGGGCGATCAGATATTTGACATATTGAACGAAAAACCGACCAATCGCTGACAAAAAAAATCCGGGTACGATTACCTGTTCGGTTATCGTACCCGGAGTATATATTCAGAACCAGGAGAAGCTCAATCAGAGCATCTCGTACGGAATCAGAGTTGAATAAATGTCATCTTTCCCGGCTCCAGCACAAAGCGGGAAATCACAGGCAGCACATAATCATAGATCATCTGCATTCCCGGATAGTTTATTTTATGCTCCAGATCCGTGTGCTGATGGAAATCTTTCTGTCTGCCAGAAGAGAAAGAGAGTGTCGGTATGCCCTTTCGATAGAACGACGCATAATCTGTGGGCTCCGTTCCGGACATAATCAGGTTGAGATTCAACACGTTCTTATTCGGAGCTGCTGCCAATATACCAAATGCCTCGGCAAATGTACCGACCCCACGAATGTGAAGCGTCTTTGAAGTCAGACGTCCGGTCATATCGAAATTAAACATCCCTTTGATCGAGTCCTGAGGTACAAGCGGATTTGCGGCAAAATAGCGCGATCCTTGCAATCCTTTCTCCTCAGCGCCAAAGGCAACAATAACAACATCGCGAACCAGCTGCTCTTTGCGGGATGAAAAATAGCGAGCCATCTCTATAAGCATACCGATGCCCGATGCATTGTCGTCTGCTCCGTAGAGATACGTTGTATCCTTCCCTTTGATCGTTTTACCGATATGATCGTGATGAGCACCGATCACAATCGCTTCACCCTTAGGATTGTTTGCCGGTAAAGCAGCAATACGAGCAACTACATTATTACTTCTCGACTGTTTTTTAAGCCCATTCTCCACTTTCGATTTAAAATCGATCTTAGCCCCTTTCTGAATAACTTCAGCTACCTTGGGTGAAACACTGGCGATCACCATTCGTCGGTTTAGTGTGCGGTTGGTTTCAGGCCAGTTCAGCTCTTTCGTCACAAGGATCAACCCCGCAACTTTTGCTTTTTCAGCCGAATCTCCGCGTTGCTTCAACAAATCCCAGTAGGATTGATTCTCTTCGGGTTGAAAATCAATCATCAGAATTTTATCCTTCACATCCATCGAATCAGGGATCATTGGCTTACGGCTGTCCCAATAGACCACTTCGCCTTTCAGATGTCCGCTCTGCGAATAGGGAGAAGCCTGGAAATCGGAACCTCTTTTCTGTTTCTTGCCATCAATGGTCAAATAAATACTGTCTGCGACAGGTTCACGTAGTCCGCCAAAAGCAAACTCCTGCAATCCATCGTTCCCCAGAAACTCTACTCCATCCATAGCTGCCAGTTGCGATTTGATATACCTCACTGTAAGCGTATCCCCCGCGGTCATAGGTACACGCCCCCCCAATTCAGGACTTGCCAGATAAGAAATGTGATTTTTGAACAGCTTCTGGAGAGATGACATCCCGCTATTATCTAAAGTTTCGGCACTCAGAGAGAACGAAAACAGGTTTGCCAACAATAGTGTCAGCACAAGTTTTTTTGTGTGTGTCATGTGGTAAATAATTATATATTTTCTGTATTCCCGATATCTTAAATTGATTCGCTGTCACAAAGTACGTATTTTTCGGAAAACAATGAAAGTCTGCCTCTCATTTTTATACAAGAAAAATAGACACACGCCCTGTGCAGAGGGAGATGGACGCAAATACACAAAGTCAAAAATTACCGCTCCGGAACGAAATAGAGTTTTCAGTATCATTAATAGTTAAAGACGAAAGTATAGCCCTTCTCACTCGTGATTTTTTTATAAAAATAGTTATATTCGCACTGTTGTTCTGTCTTAAAATGTAATTGCAATCCATTTCAAACTGACAATGGCGCAATTGCATGAATAAAATTAACGCAAAGACCCTAAAACAGAAACGTTTAAATCATGAATTTATCAATACGAAAAGCCGTATATACACTTATTCTCTCTTTCACGACACTTGCCGGAGCTGAGGCACAGAATCATCCGAAGCTGATTGCCAACCCGACCGACAAACCGATCCTGCTGGAGAAGATAAAGACTCAACCCTGGGCTGATTCCATTTTTCATCATATGGAGAAAGAGCTGTATCCTTACGTGATGCGCTACCAGATGACGATTGAATATGATCCTGCCTGGCTGTTAAGCCGCTACCAGATGAACTGGGTGCCGGGGGAATTTTTCACTGAATGCTTTACCAATGAAACGGGCGCTGAGATTACTCAAAAGAGCGGAAATGCGCCCTATCCTACCATCAAATATTCCACAAGCGGAATCCCGACTGATGAGGCGGGATATTCGTATCGTTTGCCAGAGATAGAGGAGTTGATGCCTTATGACACGGCATCTATGATGCGTCTGCAACATCCGCTTACACTGGAATACACAGAAGTAGATGCAAAGTCCTACACCGCAAAAATCAATCAGAAAATAAACAAGATCGCGCTCAAGTCGGCCATCATGTACTGGCTGACCGATCAGGAAGAGTATGGATACCTCGCAGCAGATCTGCTCAACCAATGGGCAAAGGGGTTATATAATCAGTCGGCTGTAACATCTGAAAACAACAGCAACGGACTTCTGTGTCTGGATGCGTTGGACGATATTGCCTACAAAGAGATGATTCTGACCTATGACTTTATTCACGATTTTCTGAATGAGTACAGCTACGAAACAAGCTACTATCAGCCGATATTTGAGCGTATTGCCGAGTCGGTTCTGAACTCAGGATCGACCACCGATGAATCGAGTGCACTGGAGAGTGCAACGTTTGTCATGGCCTCACTGAGCCTTGACGATGCGGCAAAAAGGGACAAATACATGCAGTTTTACCTCGATAAAGATTCGGTAAACAATAAAAAAGGGCAGCTTTCTCTGAAAACGATTACCAAATCGTGGATGGCGAAAGAGGGATACTGGAAAGAACCGGCACTCTACCAGAACAAGGTTTTGCCTGAATTACTTCTTTCGGCGCTGATTGCCGAAAAGAATGGTTATCCGGTAGTGCGCAACTACCCGATGCTCACCAATACGTTCAGGGAGATGATGAATAACTCTTTCCCGAACCTGATGCTACCGAACTTTGGTGATACCAGACGTGCCTCAATCAATCCGGAGATTCTTGAATTTTCTGTGGCTCTGGCAGATGCAAAAAACAATAAAGCGCGCGAAGAGGCATTAAACGCGCTTGCTTTTCTGGCATCGCGAAAACTATACCAGCTGAACAGTTCCTCGTTCTGGCCGCTTCTGCTCAACCAGCCTACTCTTGATACGGAGCAGAAACGCAAAGTATGGAACAAAATGGGTGAGGTTGATTATGCGAAAAACTATTTTGTCCGAAGTGGTATGGATCCTGAAAAGGATTTTATGATCACAATGCAGGGAGGATCGTTTCTGCACAATCATGCCGATGGGTTATCGATGGAGTTGTACGGACGTGGCTGTATGCTCGGAATTGATCCGGGTACTCTGGAAGACCTGAATCACCCGCTCCATGTGGATTATTATTCGCAATGGGCCGCTCACAATACGGTAATTCCGGCGGGAAGTGCTTCTCCGGATAAACTTTACAAAGGGGGGGATGCTTCGAAAAATATCGGAAATATGAGTCTGTCGGGGATTGGCAACACGAACCGTACAGGATTTATTTCGGGGAAATATACCGAGCGTTTTACAAAAACGAACCAGGAGCGCACAGTGGGTTATATCAAAAGTAGTGATTCAACAGGATACTATATCGACATATTCAGATCGAACAACCGTTTGATGAACGACTATATCTACCACAATGTGGGAGATAGCGTAGAACTACTGGATCATAACCGTAAAAAACTCAGTCTGCACCAATCGGCTCCGTTCACGGTAGAACCGGACTTTCCGGGGATTCGCTTTTTCAAAAATTCGCAGACTACCGGAAAAAGAGCAGAAGGTGCGATCTCGTTGTTCAAATTAAAGGACAGACATGGCAAACCACTGAATATGCAGGCTTTCTTTGTATCGACAGCTCCAAAGACCTACTATATCGGGGAGACCCCACGTTCACTTACGGTGTTTGAACCGTATGATTCAAAACCTACACCTACCGTTTTTGTAAGACAGGAAGGGGAAGCGTGGACAAAACCATTTGCGGTTGTATTCGAGCCTTACAGACCATCTGAAGGCTATAATGTAAACAAAGCAGAATGGGACCGCGATGCAGAGAAGAACCGTCTGGCGGCACTGAAAGTACAGCTAAACAACGGGCAGGAACAGGTGATCATTCAGTCGCCGGAACCCTTCAACGCATTTAAGCATAATGGCTGGACTTTTTCGGGATACTTCGGGGTAATCTTCAAATATCAGGGTAAAGTGACTGGTCTGGAGATGGCAAAAGGTAAAACCATCGGAATCGGCGACTACCTGTTTACGGCAAAGAATGCGAATGCATCGTTTGAGATCAGATTCAATGAGAATGGATTTGAAGTAAAAACAGATCAGCAGCTCGAAGTGAAATACGCCCCTTACCGTTCAAAAGCAAAGAAGAAACCTGCACTGAACAAAAGAGCTCTGGTAATGAAGCGTAAGTCAAAAGATACATTTATTATTCCGGCAAAATCAGAAGGAACGGTTACCTTAAAATAGGCAACAGAGCTTTTCTGAGATTTACTTTGTCAGAAAACCAATACTCGCGGGGAGTGTAAATCAGAATAAAGCACTGATTTACACTCCCCCTTTTCTTTTCAGATAAAGAGACTGGCAAGGCAGAGCTACGGAGAAGGATTATACCCGGAAATAAGCGTAGAAAAGTACTTTGGAGTAACTACTTAGAAGAGAAATATCAAAGGAGAAGATCGCGTAAAATGACGGTAAGTTTACGAGGCGTTAAAACATGAAAAAGCGCCGGCACTTCACAGCGACGACGCTTTTTTAGTCCAATATTTTCGGACCAACATAACTAAACTAAAATTGAGTCCGGAACTAAATCCGGATTACTTTGTAAAAATAGTACATTAATTTTATTTATCCATTATCCCGAATAGAGAATATTGCTTGATAATTGACAAAAAAAAGCTTAACAAAGAAAGTGTATCGGATAAATATATATCAAAAAGAAAGGAGCTACCCCTATTTCGGGTAACTCCTTTCTTTTTATGTTAAAATTCCGAAGTAAAATGGAATTTAATTTTTGGAAAATCCTGTTGTGCCATCATCAGCACGTAGCCTGAGTCAGCAAGGAATACATCACGTCCTTCTTTGTCTTTGGCCATGTACTGGAACTTACGACGTTTGAAGTTCTCAAGCTCTGCCTGATCATCGCTTTCAATCCAGCATGCTTTATGAAGACTGATCGGCTCCCACTTACACTGAGCACCATACTCGTGAAGCAGACGATACTGGATTACCTCAAACTGAAGTTGTCCAACCGTACCGATGATCTTACGACCGTTAAACTGGTTGGTGAATACCTGAGCTACACCTTCGTCCATCAACTGATCAATACCTCTATTCAACTGCTTCGTTTTCATAGGATCGGCATTCTCAATGTATTTGAACATCTCAGGAGAGAAGCTTGGGATACCTTTGAAGTGAAGGTCCTCGCCACCGGTCAATGTATCACCGATTTTGAAATTACCTGTATCCGGCAAACCAATAATATCCCCCGGATAAGCTTCATCCACAGTCGATTTTTTCTGTGCCATAAAAGCTGTAGGACTGGAGAACTTCATCACTTTACCGTGACGCACGTGTTTGTATCCTGCGTTACGTTCGAATTTACCCGAACAGATTTTCAGGAAGGCAATACAGCTACGGTGATTTGGGTCCATATTGGCATGAATCTTAAAGATGAACCCGGAGAAAGACTCCTCTTCGGGCTTAACGATTCTCTCCTCTGTTTTGATCGGACGCGGAGTCGGAGCAATCTGCACGAAGCAATCCAGCAACTCACGCACACCGAAGTTATTCAGTGCTGAACCAAAAAATACAGGAGCCAGTTTTCCATCCAGATATTCATTTACATCAAATTCCGGATAAACACCCTCTACAAGTTCCATATCGCCACGAAGCTGAGCCGCTTCGGTATCGCCGATAAAGCCTTCAAGCTCGGGACTATTGATATTTTCAAACTCAATCTTCTCTGTCACCGTCTGCTTACTTGGTGTGTACAAGTCCA
>JBOFXU010000379.1:0-2717 GCA_051654305.1 Bacteroidales bacterium
CAGACGGAACACTTTCGGCATATTTACGAAGTAACGACCTGCTCCTGCATCGATATCCGCATTCCCCGGATATTTACGAAGGATCGTTGTTTCGAATCCATATCCTGTATTTACGCGTCTGAAGAAGCTGGAGTAACGGTTGTCGTTGTTCTCGTATTTATCCAGCACCTCTGTACCCGGCACATAATCCGGATAGTATTTCGAGCTGTTAAATCCTAAGAAGATACGTCCCAGAGAACCTCCCATATCGGTGTTGCTCATCGCAATTTTCCAGATAATCTCGTTCCCTGCATCGTAACGCCACATTACATCGTACTCTGTGATACGCTCGTTTGTCTCCTGATCGATGTGCGAAACACGTGTCGCATCTGCCAGTTTCAGATACCCCAGGTCCATTACTTTTTCAGCGTACTCTTTTGATTTCTCCCACTCCTGCATATATAGGTACACGCGAGCTTTCAAAGTGAATACCGCTGCTCTCGTAAAGAATTCAGCATCCGCACCATCACGGGTGATCAGCTTTTCAGCCGCATCCAGGTCATTCAGAATAAATCCGTATGAATCTTTCAACGACGCACGAGGCACCGCTTTGTCTGCTCCGCGGTAAGTATCTACCAAAGAGATACCCAACTGCGTATCCGCTTTTGCCGGATCGTAAGCCTCACAGTACGTACGTACCAGATCCGCATACACCAAAGCACGCGCGAAATAAACATCCCCCAGACGACGGTTATACGCATCCCAGTCTGCTTTTGTTTTCAGCGTTTTCTCTACGTTCTCTTTGTAATCCATAAAGAAGTTACAACGCGAAGCGATACGGTACAAACCACCGTACACCGACTCCACATAAGAGTCATTCGGACGGATGTCCCAACGGTAGAAATCCCCGTAAGTATTGGTAAATCCTTTTACCGCATACACGTAGTCCGACTGCAAATCGGGAGCAATCGTCAGTGCTCCACTGTATAATCCGCCATTTTTGAATCCACTGTAAATCCCCAGCACCACATCGTCGCAATCCTTCAATGTCTGCATAGCCTCCTCTTCCGGGATAGCCGTATCCGGATATCTGGTCAGAAAGTCGCTACAAGCCGTTGTGATCACGGTCAGTGCTATCAGTGAAAATAATTTTATCTTGTTCATTTATTAATCTGTTTGAATTGATTTCCCGAATTAGAATGATACCTCTACCCCAAATGAGAACTGACGAGCCAATGGATAAGAAGCAGCATACATATTAGTACTTGATTCCGGATCCATTCCGGTGAAACCTGTAAATGTAAACAAGTTCTGACCTTGCCCGTAGAAACGTACACGTTCGATAATTTTTGTACTCTTCAGCACTTTCGAAGGCAATTCGTAGCTCAGCGTCAGATTTTTCAAACGAAGGAATGAAGCATCTTCCAGCAAGTGGCTATCGAATTCTGTTTTCACACCGTGACGTGGAATTTCTGCGATATCTCCCGGATTTTTCCAGCGATCCAGCAATTTTTTCGATTGGTTGTACATCGTGAATGTTCCGTTACTCTCATCGAAATAGCGGTCATTGTTCATCATCCAGCGATCAGCCACCCAGCTAAACTGTGCACTAAGTGAGATCCCCTTGTAGCTTACCGATGAACCGAAACCTCCCTGCCATGGCGCGTGGTATGATTTACCTACAAGCACACGGTCGTTTTCGTTGTACTGATTCGTGATGTTCCCCTCTTTGTCATACCACAAAGCGTCTCCGTTTGCAGGATTTACTCCGGCATAGCGCACCACATAAAATTCTCCTGTCGGACGACCTACCTGAAGCAGGATACCGGCATTTGCCATTTCGTAACGGTCTTGTCCGTTGTATAGCTCCGTAATTTTATTCTGGTTGTACGAGAAGTTCGCATTCACATTCCATACAAATGATTTCGTACGGATCGCATCGTAGTTCACATCCATCTCAAAACCGCGGTTCACCATCGCTCCGATGTTATCCCATTTGAACGGGAAACCGGTAGCGTAAGAAGTCGGAACTTCCATAAGCATGTCCGTAGTCAGTTTGTTGTAGAACTCCATGGTTGTGTTCAGACGATCGAAGAATCCTAATTTCAGACCCACATTCGTTGTCGTTGTTTTCTCCCAGGTCAGGTTCGCATTTCCGCGTGTCAGAGGACCGATACCCGGACGACCCGCATACTGTGCTCCTGCTGCCACCAATGCCAGGTGATCGTAGTTCGGAATCGAAGAGTTACCCGATGTACCGATACTGAACGTCATCTGTGCGTTTGTCAACCAGTCGTATTCCGCAAGGAAAGCTTCCGATTTTGCGTTCCACATCGTACCCAGCGACCAGAAAGTTGCCCAGCGTGCTTTCGATCCGAATTTCGAAGAACCGTCACGACGCACCGACAAGTCCGCATAGTATTTATAGTTGTAGTTGTATTCTGCTCTACCGAAGAACGAAAGGTAAGTCGAACCCGCCATTGTATCATCCCAGCTCGAAACAGAAGTACCCGAAGCCATGCTTAGCAGGTTGTCGTTCGTTTGCCCGCGCGATGTTACCGCGAAACCTTCCGAATCATTTCTTACCGCTTCCTGTCCAAGGAGCACATTCACATTGTGATCTTCCGCAAAGGTTTTCACATAGTTCGCTGTATTTGTCCAGGTCAGATTCGAGTAACGCGAGAACGAACGACTCACCGACCCCGAACCGTAGTTTGGCAGGTACGATGGATTCGATT
>JBOFXU010000380.1:0-4011 GCA_051654305.1 Bacteroidales bacterium
GTATCTCTTGTGTACGGTATAGTTTACTTCCATTTACAATATAATGTAGCTGTATTTACGTTCTATTGTACTTGCATGTATGCTTTAATGTACCTTCAGAAGCTCTCTTTTAGCGTAAAAAACGGATATTTCATCCGAATCTCACTTCTTTTTTCTTGTCTTTTTTTTTATGCCAAAAAGAAACCAAAAAACCATAATGCTTTTATTTTTGTCAGAATAGGGGGAGTGTGTTTTGGGATTCATCCTTTATTTAAGGATGAAAAATAACATTTAAAAGAGGTATTCTACCAAAACATAATGGAGAAAGACATATGAGTCGTATTTACTTCAATTACCACATGCTAATTATAGGATTATTCAGATGAATAAAAATGTTGGTTCTCTTGTCGAATAAGTGTTTTTGGGATTGTATCATCAGCCAGGTTATACCCCCCTGGATAGGTGTTTGATTTAACTACGATAGGAGGCGCGGTTTACTGTCGCAGGAGATGATTGAGCATTTGTAAAAAATCCATCACTGGCTTTTGGGGGTGGTGCAATAAAAAAAGTTGGTGCTTCGCTTTCCTGAAAGACGAAACACCAACGCTGCATATGAATTTATGGTCTTGTTATCGGATAAAAGGTTTACCCAATGGCAAGATCTGTTTGCCGTAAAATTTATTGAGGAAAGCGCCCCCGCACATGTAGAAACCAAGAAGAGAGATCATCAGTTCCGTTACTGCTGCTATCGTGTGCCAGATGTGTCCCATTCCAAAGCTGTCTAAGGCAAGCGAGATGAATAAAACAATGATCATGGCGATGATCGTGAACATGGCTTTGGATATTTTCAACGTAGCTCCCAGCAGGATGATTGAGAAGATCAGGTAGCCTACCATGGCAAAGCCAAATTGTTTCATATCGGCACTTGACGCAAGGGTTTCTCCGAAAGCTCCTGCTTTCACAAGCCAAACCATCGACACGGAGATCCAAAATAGGCCGTAACCTCCAAATGCTGTAGCTCCAAAGAGGTTGTTGTGTTTAAAATCATAGATGCAGGCAATCATTTGGGCGATACCTCCTAAAAAAATTGCCCAGGGAAGTACCAGCGAGATTCCTTCTGTTAATCCCAATTTTTGCGACGATGCTACCAGTGTTACCATTGCCAAACCAAATAAACCTAATGCTGAAGGGTCAGCAACTTCAATCTTCACTTTCTGAGTTTGTTCCATTTTGTATATTAAAAGTTTCAAAAATCCCTCAAAGATAATACGATTTACTCGTATATGAAACTGTATACGGGAGGTGTGCTTCGGTTCACATTTAGGCTATTGGTCGGGAATCTTAAATTGCGATGGTGATTATGTTAATTTATCGCTTGAGGTTAATGTTGGAAAGGTCCGAAATATAGTCGTATTTTCAGAACTGGCATGTGATGTGATTAGGCGATAAATTAAAAAATGAGGGGGTGTACATTTTGAATACATTTTTTCGTATATTGGCGCAATAAACCATATAATGGATGTGCTATGAAAAAGATAACTGTATTTTATCAGCCGATGTGTCCGTTTTGTAAGAATGCTTTCGGGTATATCCGGGAACTGACTGCAGAGAATGAGTCGTTTCGGGAGATCGAGTGGGAACAGATTGATGAGTTGAAGGAGCCGGAGCTGGCTGATACGTTTGATTATTATTATGTGCCTTCGTTTTTTGTGGATGGAAAGAAGATTCACGAGGGCGGTATCTATAAGGAGGAGGTTCGGGCTTTGATTCAGTCGGTGATAGACGGGACGGAGTTTCGGGTCGAAGAGTCCTGAGCGAATAAAAAAAGGGGATGTACTTGCACAGGTACATCCCTTTTTTTTATTTCATAAACACAAAATAGACTGCTCCGATCAGACAGACGAAAGCTGCGAGATGGTTCCACTGGAGAGACTCTCCTTTGAAGAGTACCTGGCTAAAAACAACAAAGATGGTGAGTGTGATCACTTCTTGTATGATTTTGAGCTGCATGAGCGTGAAGGGACCTCCGTTTTCGCGGAACCCTATGCGGTTGGCTGGAACCTGAAAGAGGTATTCGAAAAGTGCAATTCCCCAGCTGAATAGAATTACTCCGAAAAGGGGGAGCGATTCGAACCAGGAGAACTGTTTCATCTTGAGGTGGCCATACCACGCAAAAGTCATAAATAGATTAGAGATAATCAGCAGAGTGATGGTGATTGCTATTTGCATGAGCTGAGAGAATTTAAGGACATAAAAAAGAGGAGCTTCGATGGAAGCCCCTCTCTTTGTCTATCTTAATGCGAATGATTAAGCGTTTTTAGCTTTAGCAACGATTGCTGCGAATGCTTCAGGATGATTAACAGCAAGATCAGCAAGAACCTTACGGTTGATTTCGATACCAGCTTTGTGAAGACCACCCATTAATTTAGAATATGACATACCGTTCAAACGAGCGGCTGCATTGATACGTTGGATCCACAATGCGCGGAAGTTGCGTTTTTTCGCTTTACGGTCACGGTAAGCATAAGTCAAACCTTTCTCCCATGTGTTTTTAGCAACTGTCCAAACGTTTTTTCTTGCACCAAAGTAACCTCTGGTAAGTTTTAAAATTTTCTTTCTTCTTGCTCTTGAAGCAACGTGATTTACCGATCTAGGCATAGTTTTACGATGTTGTGAATGTTAGCGTCACTATTTAAAGTGCTCTTACAGCTAAATACATTCGGTTAAAAAATCTTTTAAACTCGCTTGTTAAATAATAGCAGAACTAAGTTCCGTTATTATTTCATTCCAAGAAGGAATTTAACGTTATTAACGTCACTTGCAGCTACTAAACCTGTCTGAGTAAGGTTTCTTTTTTGTTTAGTAGTTTTTTTAGTCAAAATGTGACGTTTGAAAGCGTGTTTTCTTTTGATCTTTCCTGTTCCGGTAAGGGCAAACCTTTTTTTGGCACCGGAATTAGTCTTCATCTTAGGCATTTTGTACAAATTTTAAATTAGTAATTTGAATATAGCGTTATGCTTAATTCCAACGTGAATGAATTACTTTTCTTCCTCTTCTGATTTTTTAGGAGCTTTTGGTTTAGCTTCTACTTTTTTCTTAGGAGATAGCATGATGATCATACGTTTACCTTCCAACTGAGGTAAAGAGTCTACCTTAGCAAATTCTTCCAAATCGTTAGCGAAACGAAGTAGAAGAACTTCTCCCTGATCTTTGAAAAGGATTGAGCGACCTTTAAAGAATACATACGCTTTCACTTTTGATCCCTCTTCGAGGAAGCTTCTCGCATGTTTCAACTTGAAGTTGTAGTCGTGATCGTCAGTCTGAGGTCCGAAACGGATCTCTTTCACAACGATTTTAGTAGCTTTCGCTTTTTGTTCTTTAAGTCTTTTCTTTTGTTGATATAGGTACTTCTGATAATCAGTGATTCTACAAACCGGAGGTGCCGCGTTCGGAGAAATCTCAACAAGGTCAAGACCCTGGCTTTCAGCCATGTTTAAAGCCTCAGTAAATGAGTATACACCAGCTTCAATGTTTTCTCCTACAAGACGAACTTCTCTTACTCCACGAATTAATTCGTTGATTCTGTTCTCTGGTTCCTTATTACTGGGCTTTCTGTTATTAAATACTGCCATTCAGAATGTTTACTTCTATTTTATAATAGTGTTTTATTAATCTCTGTTTCGTTCCTGGGTCTTTGTGCTGAAACTCAAAAACTTTGCAAATGTAACTATTTCTTTGAGAAGCACTATTATTTTTCCTTTCTTTTTTTTCGTGATGATGTTAAAAACTTATTTCGACCCTAAATAAATGAGGAGCATTCCTATAAATACGAGAATGAGATCGAGAATTTTGCTCTTGAGGTTCTTCTCGCGGAAGAGAAGTGCACCAAATCCGAAGGAAACGAGAACGCCACTGCGCCGGATCATGGAGATGATGGAGATCATTGCACCTTCGGAGCTGAGGGCAAAGAAATAGGCAAAGTCTGCCGCACAGAGAAAAAGGGAGATGAAGGGGATTGCCCAGCTCCATTTG
>JBOFXU010000381.1:0-3901 GCA_051654305.1 Bacteroidales bacterium
GTTGTGTTGCTAAAAGGTGCACGAACTTTCCGTTTCGAGGATATCTCAGATGCTATCGAGCTTAAAATGCATGAAACAATACTGGAGGTGGATCTGGAAGCTGTTGTGCATAATTTGAACTATTATCGTCAGAAGTTAGACCCAAGGACAAAAGTGGTTTGCATGGTGAAAGCTTTCGGGTATGGAGCCGGATCTTACGAGCTGGCTAAAACCCTTCAGGAGCATCGTTGCAATTATCTGGCTGTCGCTTTGGCGGACGAGGGAGTTGAACTGCGTAAAGCCGACATTCATCTGCCTATCATGGTTATGAATCCCGAACAGGGAAGTTTACATTCGCTTTTTTCGAATCAGCTGGAGCCAGAAGTCTATAATTTTAGAATTCTTAAAGAACTCAAAGCCCGTGCCGACCGTTATGGTATTACGGGGTATCCTATACATATTAAGATAGATACGGGAATGAAACGTTTAGGTTTCACCGAATCGGAGATCGAAGAGCTGTCAATTTACCTGCAGGGACAATCGTCGCTTATGGTAAAATCCGTGTTTTCGCATCTCGCAGGAAGTGAAGATCCGGCTCATGACGAATTTACTATTCGTCAGATCGAGACATTTCAATGTTGTGCTCAGACAATTGAGGATTCTGTTGGTCATAAGGTCATGAAGCATATTCTTAATACCGGAGGGATCGAACGTTTTCCACAATTTCAGATGGATATGGTGCGTTTAGGGATAGGTCTTTATGGTATTCCTGCATCAGAGAAGAATTCAAAACTGCGCAACGTTTCAACACTCAAATCGACGATTCTTCAGATTAAAGAAGTTGAAGAGGATGAAACCATCGGATATGGCAGGAGAGGTCAGTTAAAAAAGAAAGCTCGTATTGCCACAGTGCCTGTAGGGTATGCCGACGGACTGAACAGACGTTTGGGGAATGGGGTAGGAGCACTTTACGTAAACGGAAAGCCTGCTCCGATTGTTGGAAATATCTGCATGGATCTGTGTATGATTGATATTACAGAGATCGAACATGTGGTAGAGGGTTCGCAGGTTGTTGTTTTTGGAAAAGAGCAACCTGTATCGGTGCTGGCAGAGAAAATAGGTACAATTCCGTATGAAATTATCACCTCCGTGTCATCGCGGGTGAAGCGTATTTATTATTATTGATTTTCTTTTAAGCACAAGAAAGTTGTGAAAAAATAAAATTAACAGACAAAGCGTTTATATTTTCTATGTTTCTGTTGATAGGAAATAATGTGAAATTTTTACCTTTGTCGCTTATTGTTCGTAATTAAAAAAAATACTATATGTCAGAGCTTACAAATAAAGAAGAAGCAGGCGAAAAAAGAAGCCTGAATTTCATCGAAGCAAGCATTGAAAAAGAACTTAGTGAAGGAAAAAACGGAGGAAGAGTGCATACACGTTTTCCACCGGAACCGAATGGTTATTTACATATCGGACATGCCAAGGCGATCTGTGTAGACTTTGGTATGGCTCAGCAATACGGAGGAAAATGTAACCTTCGTTTTGACGATACGAATCCGGTAAAAGAGGATGTTGAATATGTAGATTCAATCATGGAAGATATCCACTGGTTAGGATTCGACTGGGAAGATCGTCTGTATTATACGTCGGATTATTTCCAGCAACTTTATGATTTTGCCAAAGATTTGATTAAAAAACGTCTGGCATATGTTGATTTCCAGTCAGCAGAAGAAATCAGCAAACAAAAAGGTACTCCTACACAAGCAGGTGAAGTGAGTCCTTATTTCGAAAAATTCTCGGTGGAAGAAAACCTTGAAATTTTCGATAAAATGAATGCAGGGGAGTATGAAGAAGGTACATGCGTTCTTCGTGCACGCATTGACATGACATCTCCAAATATGCACATGCGTGACCCGATTATTTACCGTATTATTAAACATCCTCACCACCGTACAGGGGATAAATGGAATGTATATCCGATGTATGACTTTGCTCACGGGCAGTCAGACTACTTCGAGGGTATTACACACTCAATCTGTACGCTTGAATTTGAGGTTCACCGTCCGCTATACGACTGGTTTATCGATCAGTTGAAAGGTGACGACTATCGTCCTCGTCAGATCGAATTTAACCGTCTGAACCTGACTTATACGGTTATGAGTAAGCGTAAGTTGCTTCAACTGGTACAGGAAGGCCTTGTTGCTGGATGGGATGATCCACGTATGCCTACAATTTGTGGTCTGCGTCGCAGGGGATACACTCCTGAAGCAGTACGTGGATTTGTTGATCGTATTGGGTATACAAAATTTGATGGTATCATCGATGTATCTTTGCTTGAACATAGCGTAAGAGAAGACCTGAATAAAACAGCAACACGTGTAAATGCTGTGCTTGATCCGGTTAAACTGGTTGTGACAAACTATCCGGAAGATCAGGAGGAATTGCTTGCTATGCCTAACAATCCTGAGCAGGAAGATGCAGGAGAGCACCAGATGCCATTTACCCGCGAATTGTACATCGAGCGCGAAGACTTTATGGAGAATCCTCCGAAGAAGTTCTTCCGTATGACTCCGGGTCAGGAAGTTCGCCTGAAAGGAGCATACATTGTTATGTGTACAGGTTGTGTGAAAGACGCTGAAGGAAATGTCACAGAAATTCATTGCGAATATGATCCGCAAACGAAGAGTGGTATGCCTGAAAGTAATCGTAAGGTAAAAGGTACACTTCACTGGGTATCAGCTAAACATGCAATTGATGCGGAAGTACGTTTGTATGACCGTCTGTTTGTAGCTGAGGATCTGAATGAAGAAAAAGATAAGGATTTCCGTGAATTGATGAATCCGGACTCTTTGAAAGTTCTTAAAAATTGTAAGATGGAGCCATTCTTAGCTACTGCTAAGCCGATGGATCGATTCCAGTTTACTCGTCTGGGCTACTTCTGTGTGGATAAAGATGCGAATGAAAATAATCTGATTTTCAACCGTACAGTTTCGTTGAAAGATTCATGGAGTAAGGAAAAATCGAAAAAATAATATACGTATTAAGAAAACGGGCTACGCTCAGCAAAGGGACTATCACTCTACAAAAAGAGATATCTCTTTTGTTGGTTGTAGCTCGTTTTTTTCTTATTAAATCAAATAATATCGTTAGGATAGTATGACCTTATCAGATCTTGTTAAACGCTACGAAGAGATGTTGGAAACAAAGGCAAAGGTATTCTTTGATCTTCATGAATTAATCGACATCGCTCAATATTATGAAACACAGGGGGATCTTGTTGCTGCCACTGATGTTCTCGAATTTGCGCTGACTATTTACCCATCTAATGTGGATCTGCTGTCAAAATTAGCTCTCTGTCTTTATTGGAGAGGAGATATTGACCGTGCCCACGAGATGATTACAGGGTTACCAATGGTAAACGATTTTGCATTGAAAGCTAAAGCGGATATTCTGTACGGTAAGGGAATAAATGCAGAAGCAAAGGAGATTGTCTTCAAACTAATCAATGATCCACAGATGGATAAAATTGATTGTCTGGAGGCATTAGACATTCTTTGTGAGCATATGCAGTTTGCAGATGCGTACGATGCGATTCAGATAATAGTTTCGCGTTTCGGATTCAATGATGAAATTGTTGAAGAGTATTACTTTATCAATTCAGAACTGGAAAAGTACGACGAGAATGCAAGTATGCTCAACGAATTGCTCGATAAAGATCCGTATCATGTAGAGAACTGGTGTAAACTGGCACGTACTTACGGGGCTCTTCATCAGTCTGACAAAGCAATCGATGCTTGTGATTTTGCTCTGGCAATTAATCCGGAGTATGAAATTGCGTGGAGTCTGAAGGCTTACTTCTTCTACGAATCACGGAATTACGATAAAGCACTCGAGATCTTCACGAAGCTATACGAAAAAG
>JBOFXU010000382.1:0-1474 GCA_051654305.1 Bacteroidales bacterium
TAGGTAGTTTTATATTTAGCTATTTCACAATCTTTACAATGGTCAAAAAATAGCTCATTTATATAAGAACCTGCAGATTTTTTTTGGTAATTATTATTTATTAAACTTCCATAAAAATCATTTGCACATGATGCAAATAACATTATTATCAACATATATATGACCCGTGTCATAGCTTTAATTATTAATAATTATCAACTCATTCTCACCTTGCAAAGACCGGATTATCAGGAAGTGCTGATGAGAATGCTTAGAATAAGCAACATAAACGTTTTTTTGTTTCATCTATTTTTTTGGTTTTTGGTTAGAACTGTTTTTTTCAAAATTCTGCATAAAGTCAGGGATAAGTGTTTCGCTGAATCCTGATATGAATGAGAAAGCATTTAGAAGATAGAGGCTTTTTGAACTCAGTATTTCCGCTCCCTGCACAGATATACTGTACATTCCGGCACGGATAATCAGATAACCTACAATGCCTGCGGTCATAGCTATAAGCAGACGCGACATAGCCAGAATCGCGGCTCCGCATAGCGCATTTTCACCGACAAGAAAAAAATTATTTATTTTTCGTAGTATAGAGAAGTAGCCTCCAAGTGTTCCCATCGTTGCGGCATAAAAAAGGTAGATCACGTCCAGATGCTCGCTGATTTGCCGCTCTATCATGCTCGAATAAACAATATCTTTACCAACCATAATAATGTTGGTGTGAATCAAAAGATTAAGAACAAAGGAAGCTAAGATCATAGACATCGAGAACATAAAGCCTGTGAGGATATACATCTGTTTACTTCTGCTGTGACTCCTGATCTCACTATATATTTTATACTTAAATTCCTTGATCAGCTCATCATTTTCGCGAAACTCTTCCTGAGACATCAGGCATACAGCTTCGTATTTGAGGGACTTATAATTAGGCAATCCTTCTACTTTTGCCAGATCCGATTTGATTGAATAAAACAGCGGAAGCATCGACTCGTTTGAACCGTCCTTCCCAAAAGAATCCGACTGCCACAGTCGCAACGATTCGCCATCCCGTTCTGTTTTCACATCATACAGCAACAGATCTTCTGTTTTTAAGTAAATTTGAACAATTTTGTTGTTCGATTCATCCAGCTTCCCCACCTGCGCATGATCCAAAAATCCGCATGCGGACCTTTTGCTTTTTTCGGAAGGAGGAGTTTGTGATTCATTTGCTCCCATAATCGTAAGATTTAAATGATGCTACATCTTGTGGCAGGAACACATACATATAATAGAATGCAGGAGTCTGAAAGGAGACGTTCAAAAAGAGATATTTAGCGGTTTACAATACTCTAAAAGATTGATTTTTTTGGGTAAACGCCCCGGATGGCTCACATGTATCTCGGGGCGTAATCTTACTAACAACCATAACAGATTACTCAACGTTCGTTATTTTTTTATCTAACGACCAGAGGAGTAGAAAAATACAGGGGTATTAAAAAAAGTTGTATTC
>JBOFXU010000383.1:0-5942 GCA_051654305.1 Bacteroidales bacterium
GGCTCAAAACCTCTTGTTCGCATCTGTAATTTTGCGGTCATTTTATAAGTGTGAGATTTTGGTATATATAAATTCTCATCGGTAGACATAAGTAAGATAGGAGGATACCTTTTCTTATTTACGACATTGTGATACGGAGACATCGAGAGAATTCTAGAGAACTCTTCCTCATTTTTGATGCTGAAAAGTCTTTCGTTATTATATAACAACTTCCCTTTATCGCTGTATTTGATTAGATCATAAATACCATCGATCAAAATAGTAGGAGCTTTAATATCATCATATTGATTTAGTATCTGCATAATGGCAGTAGCACCATACTCTTTACCCAAGAGACCTATTTTATCCTTTGATGTATATTTCTCCCGAATCAGATAGTCTATTGAAGATCGTATATCCTTGATTCTATTCTCAAGTACAATCTCTTTCTTCATATCAGACTTAGCTCTCTGGACAAAAATAAAGCCATGATCCATATAGAGAATACGAGACAGGTAAAATTTATCCAGGAATGACTCCTCTGAGTTTAGAAATGCACAAACAAGTAAAGGATTAGATCCATCTCTTTTCATTCCTTTCTTGTAGGACACTTGCAGGTTTACATTGTTCCCGGAAGATGATTGTACTGTAACTATATCTGTTTGATAATCCTCTGGATTAAACGGCAATGATGTCTTTTCATTTACACGTTTTACCTTTGGCTGATTTGTAAGATCAATAGCAAATATCTCTTTCGGATTCAGGAATGATTCTTTTTGATAGTAAACCGTATTACTCTTTTTGTTTTTGTAGAACCGGTAATAATTACCATCCTCCACCGGAATTTCAGTGATTGATTTCGTTGTCTTATGAATGAGATATGCTCTTGACTTCTCTTTTCCCTGAAAATAAATAAGAGCGTGATCTTTAATGAGGCTAAAGTCCTGTACCGGCATTGAGCTGTTGCTTATGATGGTATCTACGTCCATTGTTTTACGGTTCATCGTGTACAGAGTGCCCCTGAACTTCTTATTTGTTCCAACAATGTATAAATTCTCATCATCAGCTCCTGCCAGGCGCAACTCTTCGTCTAAAGATCCACTAAGCACTTTAGTCGTTCCCCTGGACTTCGTGCCTACATTTATGCTGTTTATCAAGTATTCGCTTGATAAGTTATTTTCGTAAGACCCTATATATAACGTATTTGATTCAGCATCGTAAGCCGAATTAAAAGGCTTGCTAAAATTGTAATACTCATCGGTGTAAATACGATCCATGGATATATGTAATGGGTTATCATCGTATGAGCAATGGTAAAGACTACTGAGTCCGGAAATCTCATCGTCATCATTCAAATTATCTGAGGTAAAGAAAAATCCATTCGTACTTGGATTGAGAGGAGTATTAATTACGTTTTCGATCTCTTCTAACGGTTCATCGATCTCTTCCGAAAGGCTATATATATATAGGTTTTGTGTTGCTCCCTTTGTCCCTCCGATAATTGCAATGTGCTTCTCATTTTCAAGTATCAGACCATTCAGCTTATATTCCGGCTGGAATGGCAGATTTATTGTTTTTACTTTACTACTGGTGCCACTTTCCGCATCGTATTTGTAGATATTAATATTGTTGCAGAATGGAAACATACCGCAAAAGTAAAATGATTCACTCGATGATTTAACAAAGGCATAACGTTCAACTCCTGTAAGTCCGGCAATTTTATCAAATATGACTTTATTCCGGCTCTTGAAGTAATCGTCACTCAGGTCTAGTTCCTCAGACAGCCATTTCTCCCTGGTTTTACTATTTGCTCCTACACTCTCCAGCCATTTGTAGTCATCAATAATTGTTGTATTGTATACTGTTTTTATTGATGCATTATTTTCAGCATAAGGATAATTTAAATATTTATCATTACAACTTAAACTGGTCAATAAAGCTATATACAAAAACGTATATATAATATATTTCATGATGAGTCTCTTTTTTCGATTTATGTAAAGATACTACATGACTTTAATTGTTTAGAGTATATTTCACCTACCACATAATTTAGCTACCCTAAAGATTTATTTAATATAAATTACTCTGTATCATTATGCGACTATTGTTGGTTAAAATATATTATTCCATGGTTTGTATTTCAATATATTGCCCTTAGAATATAAATCCATCCGTATCCGTTCTACCTAAAAGATTCATTTTATTATTCCTTTTTTAAACGAAATATAGATTGCTTCTGAAATAGTCTTAACCTTTAGCTTATCAAAAATGCTATTTTTAATCAGTTTCACCCGGGACAAAGGTATTTCTAAATACTCTGCGATCTCTTTTTCTTTCTTTCCTTCTCCTGAAAGATTCAGTATATCAATCTCTTCCGATGTTAGCTCGTACTCTTCTTTCTCTAAAAACTGTTTGAGTGTATTATCATAGACAAACAACTTTTGAGTGTCTGCATAGTATTTTTCGAAGGTAACTTTTCCAATATGCTGGCTTCTCTTGAGTATACACAAGGTCGCTACCAAGGATTTATTTGGAGTGTAAAGTATGGGGATCAGTTTAAATGATAAACCAATCTGACTACCATATTCACCGTATTCATAGTTTATGATAAAGTAATAACACTTATTATTTTCCCGCTTGTCGAGAAAGTGGCTATTTGCAATATTTATGTATTTATTGATCCAGAAAGAAACATCTTCATTCAGTGATTTGTAAAATAAATCTTTATCTGCTTTACTGAAATTATTCCCAAGAAGCGGGTATAATTCTTTATCATAATTGTAAAATGTATAAGTACTATCGAGGTGATTGACAAGTATCAGGGTTTGTTCATTATTACAAGCAATCGATTCAAAGTTATTATGCATTGTATCTAAGTCATACTCTAAATCATTCGTGAAATTCTGACCCTTTATTAATAGATTGTGAATAATCATCGCATTCGTATTATAAAATTTTATTCTTTAATGCATAGTAAATTGCTTCTGGCATACTTTTTACAGATAATTTATTAAGTATGGCTTTCTTGTAATATTTCAGTGTATTGTGTTCTACTTTTAATATTCGTGCAATTTCATGCTCCTTCAATCCTCGGGCTGTATTGATGAGAATTTGCAGCTCGATCTCTTTTAATTGTATCTTTTTACTGGAGTAAAATACCCCTTTTTTCTCATTAAATATAAACCGCTTATTATCCTCGGTGAAGTAAACCTGAAATAAAGGAGTCAGCTTCTCTTTAGAGATTGTAGCATGATTAATACAGAAATGCACTATATTATTTATTGAATATATCGGATAAGAAAAACACTCCAGATATACCCATTTTTTCGACTTATTTCTTATTCTAAGGTTGTATCGAACCGAGTACTTCGTTACATTTAGTTTGGTATGCCCCTGGAGAAAGTTCGACTCGAGCTCTTTGTATGCCTTTCCAATATGCTCTACATCAGAAGGATGTGTTATTTTTCGCATGAAATCATCAGGATTTGATAGGATTTCACTCTTATCATACCCTGAAACTTCAATAAAAGAGTGGGATAAAAAATAGACCTTCTTATCCAGGCACCCCGAAATAAAGCTTGCTCTTTGAAAGGCAGCACTACAAAGACAAGCCCATCGTGCCAAGTCATCAAGAAAATTCAGATGCTTTACTTTATATAGTTCACTTTCCTGATCTTCCGAAAAATAGCTCTCAATATTAAGAAGAAAAAGTCCCATAATTATTTAAATACTGCTCCTATTCGGATGTTTTTTAAGTACCTTCTCGTTTTACTATAGGATAACACTAAAAATTAAAACATAATATAATATCAACAAATTTAAACTATATTTCTAATCAATCAAAGATTGTTGTATAAAATTCATACTTTACATTATGTTATTTCAACCTAAAGCAACGGGATAATAGTAATATAAATCCCTGTAATAATAGCAGATGTAATCACCCCTGAGATATTTGCACCTAATGCATCGCCAAGAATGATTGCATTCGGATTATCTTTACTCACAATCTTTTGTGCTACTTTGGCCGTCGTTGGCACACAACTTACAGCTGCAATACCTATCACAGGATTGTAATTTCCACGCTTAATGAAGTACATGATGTACCCTCCAAGTATTCCTCCGATTCCGGATAGTAGTAATGCTGTAATACCAAGTAATAATAGTTTAAGCACTTTAGGATCAAGTAAAAGTTTGGCATCACACAGTACTCCTAAAAGAAGTCCAAGCATGAAGGTCGAGCCATAAAGTAGTGGACCGCTTACGAAATCCATAATATGCTTCATTCCAGACTCCCGAATAGCCACACCCAGGAACAATGAAAAGAATAGTGGCGAAGCTACGGGGAATAAGAAGCACAGCACAGCACAAAGGATCACAGAGAAAGCCAACTTCACGGAAGGTTTATAATTTCTTGGAGGCTTGCTATTTTTCATTTGTATCGAACGGAACTTTTTAGGAACCATCAACCGCACAAGATATGGATACCCACCATAAGTAAGTCCGAGGTATAAGTAGGCCACTACCGTAATAGGTACAAACAGATGCTTTGCAAGCATGAGTGAAGTAAACAATACCATCGGGCCGTCGGCTCCGCCAATCATTGCAACAGAAGCACTTTCACCCAGCGTTAATCCAAGCGCATTCGCAATCGGTAAAGTCAGGAATGTACCCAACTCTGCACAAATAGCCAGAAAGATACTCACAAAGGGTTTCTGAAGCAGAAATCCGACATCAAGCAGCGTACCAATGCCCATAAAAACAAAGCAGGCTATCAAACCATTACTAAAGGTGAGAGTGTATACAGGTTGTAGAAAGTTAATCTGCATATAGTTCATCAAATCGTTGGTATCCGAGAGCATCGGATCAAGAAATAGGTTTCCAAGTCCCCCTCCGGGCATAATTAGTGTTCCACAGTTGATAGCAACCATTCCCATACCCATCGGAATCATTACCATAGGCTCAAGAACTCCTTTCCATCCAAGATATACAAGTAATCCCCCGAGTGCTATTAGAAATATACGAGTTAGAGCCATAACCCAACCAGCGGCAGCCATTGTGCCAAATCCCTGAAACAGGGTCAAAAAGTCAATACCTTCCATCTTAATCTTCTTTCTTCTTTTTTGAATTTTCGTATTCCGAATCTCTTGAGATCTTATAATCCGGTGCGTTATAATCTTTTTCGCTTTCGATGATAAATATTCGCTCTTCTTCCGGATAGTAATAATTACACAGATCAAATTTTGAAGCTCCTTTGCTTACCCCGTGGTAATATTCCTCGTTATACTTTGGATCTTCATCTTCCATTTGTTCTAATAGATTTCTCAGGCGCTTAAATCTTGCTTTTCGCATTTTCTTCAGACGCTTTAATTCTTTCCGGTTTGAATCGTAGTACTCCATACTATCCGCTCCGTAAGCTGTTAGCTTAATCACTCCTGCCACGACAAATCCAATGACAAAGGTGAAAGCCATCATTCCCAATGTTGCCAGAAATAATGTTCCCATAGGTTTTATATCTTACTTGATGACTATTCGATTGTTTAGTTGTTTATAATATTATTATACTCACTTAAACAACCTGTTTTGACACTAAAAGTTCTTCGTAAGTCGGGTTATTTTCGTAAATAATCTATAATATTCAGGATGATCGAAGCTTGTTTTTTTTCTCTGATTTTTTTCTGTTCCCGCTGTGTTTTTTACGCTCTGAAATTGAGCGATTTAGTCAAAAAAAAGAACGCAGGATATAATTCTATATGAATTATATCCTGCGTTCTTCTATTCTTCTGGATCTTCAAGTATTTCTTTTACTCGTCCTACTTCTCCAGATTCCAGTCGGACCTTTATGCCCCTGTGATGAACAGGTGACTTAGTAAGAATATTTTTTATGACGCCCTCCGTGAGTTCTCCTGTGCGCTGATGTTCTTTAAGTACAATATTGACTAATTGTCCAATCTTTATAT
>JBOFXU010000384.1:0-2162 GCA_051654305.1 Bacteroidales bacterium
GGGAAAGGGGAAAGCTATAAAACCGATCATAATGAAAAAAATATACATACTGACAGCCCTAAGCGCATCATTGCTTTTCACAGCCTGTTCAGACGAACTCAATACAGCTCCTTCAACTTCGTTGCCTACGGACATGGCAATCGAAACCGTTTCTGACTATCAAAAAGCGCTCAATGGAGTGTACCAAAGAATGTCCTACTCCCAATACCTGCATGCAGCCAGCCTTGGACTCTATGCCGACTGTAAGGGAGGAGATACCAAGATTATTGTAAACAGCAATCAGATCTCAGACATTACCAACTTTGCACTCAACAAACAGCACCACCAGGCAAAAGGATTCTACCAATGGCTTTCGATCACCTCCGCATGGACAAACCAGGCACTCGAAGCAGGAGAGAAATTTGGTGACAAAGCCGATGCAAATACTGTCACAGGACAACTCTTAGCTACCCGCGCATTGCTTCACTTCGATATGGCACGCCTCTTCGCTCAGCTACCTACTGTTCAAGGAGTCGACCCGAACAAAGCCAATTCCGGCATCGTCATCAACGACCGCGTATTCAATGTATTCGACAAATTCACCCGTTCGACACTCAAAGAAACGTACGATTTCATTATCGCAGATCTTGAAAAAGCCATCACGCTACTCCCTGAAGCACGCATTGGCGGAGGCATCAACAAATACGCCGCACAAGCACTGCTCGCACGTGTTCAACTATACAATGGCAACTGGACCGAAGCACTGAAAAATGCAGAAGCCGTAATCAACAATAGCGGAGCAACGCTCTACACAACCAGCCAGTACGAAAACGCATGGACCGAACAAAACAGCTCCGAATCCCTGTTTGAAGTTTACACGACAGACAATATCAAAAACAATCCGCAAAGAACCTCGTTGGGTGGATTTACCTCCATCGAAGGATATGCCGAAGTAGGAGTCAATGATGCAGTCCTTGCCCTGTTCAACGCAATGGAAGCCGACACAGATGTACGTAAAACAATGATTGTACAGGAATCACGCGACAACAACGTAGGCTGGTTCACCAAAAAATACAAAGGACGTCCTGACGCCACCAACAAAATGTACGTAAACAACCCGAAGATCATCCGTCTCGCAGAAGTCTACTACATCGCGTCAGAAGCAGCCCTGAAACTCGGACAACAAACCATTGCCGATAAATATTACAACGAGCTAAGAGAAACAAGATTCGAAAGCGGATTTGCAGCAAAACAAAACATCACCATCGACGACATCCTCACAGAACGTCGTATCGAACTCTTCTGTGAAAACCACCGCATGTTCGACCTTGTTCGCAACAACATGGAAGTACCATCGTGGAACACCACACAAACACGCAAAGCAGACGCTTTCGACATCATTTGTCCGCTCCCGCAGTCCGAAACGGACGTAAACCCGGGACTCGTACAGAACCCGGGGTATTAATAAAAACCTGAACGCTTTCTTTTGATCTTAGATCAATCTATATTTTGTAAAACACACCTTCTCTTTCAAAAAGAGTCATACTCGTGGGTATGACTCTTTTTTTATTCACTTTCACCAAAAAAAATTACCGGCAAAATAAGCCCCCTATCTCCCAAAATATCAGAATATTATATTAAATATAGCGTAACAACAGCAATTGTAGCACAAAAAAAAGTAGTCAGAAAATTTGCACGTTTAAAAAAAAGCCCTACCTTTGCACACGTAATCACAACACAACAGGTGATCACAAACAAAACGCGAAAGTAGCTCAGTTGGTAGAGCATAACCTTGCCAAGGTTAGGGTCGCGGGTTCGAGTCCCGTCTTTCGCTCAAGGTCTGCCCGGATGGTGAAATGGTAGACACGCAGGACTTAAAATCCTGTGGCCATAACGGCTGTGTGGGTTCAAGTCCCACTCCGGGTACAAAAAGCCTCTTTGAGAAATCAGAGAGGCTTTTTTGTTTTCCCCCATCCCGGGGCGGCTTTAAAATTTCGTGCGGATCTCAAATGTTTATCCGTTGATCCAAAAAATAGGAGAACGCTCAACATTTGGGATCAAGTCAAAAAGTTGTGGGAATGTTAAATGTTTATCCGGACTACGCATAAATTTTGCATAGTCTAAACAAGAAGAATTTGATGTCTCGCACTCCTCTAAAATCAGCTCTAAAAGCTTTTATTTTT
>JBOFXU010000385.1:0-2921 GCA_051654305.1 Bacteroidales bacterium
GGACGACTCAACATGGGCGAAGTGGTAAAGAGAGTTTCTTCTGCCACGGGCAACAAAGCTGTACTGGTGACTGACGTCGGACAAAATCAGATGATCAGCTCCCGATACTTCGAGTTTTCGCAAAAACGCAGCATGGTCACTTCGGGCGGACTGGGCACGATGGGCTACGGACTTCCTGCAGCCATCGGAGCAAAACTGGGTGCGCCAGACCGAACTATCTGCCTCTTTGTAGGTGACGGAGGGATTCAGATGAATCTCCAGGAACTGGGAACCATTATGCAGTATGGTGTAGGCGTGAAGGTTATTGTTCTGAATAACGAATACCTGGGTATGGTACGTCAATGGCAGGAACTCTTTTTCAATAAAAGGTACTCCCACACTCCAATGTACAACCCAGACTACGTACAGATCGCTAAGGCCTATGGCATCCCATCGGCTTCAGTGTCTGAGAGAGAAAATCTTGACGAGGCAATCTCTGAGATGCTTCAGGACGACAAGCCGTATTTCCTTCTTGTAAATGTAGAGAAAAAAGGTATGGTTTACCCGATGGTTCCGGCCGGAGGCACCATTACAAATATTATGTTGGGCGACTAAACTAAGATCAGACATGGAAAAAAAGTATTATACCATCTCGGTGTATTCCGAAAATCACGTTGGATTACTTAACCAGATATCCATCATCTTTACCCGACGAAACCTGAATATAGAAACATTGACCGTTTCTGCCTCATCTGTCCCCGGAATACACAAATTTACTATTTCGACCTGGTCAGACGTAGAAACCATCATCAAACTGGTCAAACAGGTGGAAAAACGGATCGATGTTGTGAAATCCTACTACTACACGGATGACGAAATTATCCATCAGGAAGTAGCACTATTTAAAGTATGTACCGAAAAACTCCTCGACACGAAAGGGATTGAGAGTATCGTCAAGCATTTTCATGCGGAGATTCTCGAAATTAACCCAACGTACACCGTCATCAAAAAGTCCGGAACGACAGATCTTATCGAGAGTCTGTTCGGACAATTAAGTAAGATGGGAGTTATTCTGCAGTTCACTCGTTCCGGCAGAGTCTGTATTACGAAAGACACTCAGGAGAAAGTGAGCGATTTTATCCGGGAACAAGAGCTTAGAAAGCTCGCTTAAAAATACAAAGATATGTATCCGAATGTAGCTGTATATGACTATGAGGTCAATCCATTTTTTGTTGATCCCGAAGGCGAGATGACCATCACGTCTATCATCAATCACCTTCAGCTGGTGGCACATATGCATGCCGACTCCTGCGGATGGGGCTTTGATGCACTTCTGAAAAACAAAAGCCGCTGGGTTCTGGCACGTATGGCTATCGAGATGAAGCAATACCCGAAAACGTATGATCAACTGAGTATCGCTACGTGGGTGGACGATATCACAAGGGCCTTCTCTTCGCGCAACTTCGAAATGAAGAATCAACAGGGAGAGATCCTCGGATATGCCAGAAGTATCTGGTCGGTCATTGACATGGAAACCCGAAAAAGCATCGACCTCTCTGAAATTGCTCAGAATATTCAGGCCTATAAATCCGACAAACCTTGTCCGATAGACCGCCCAAGGCGACCAATGAACATTCAGCAGACCGATCCCGTGAAAGTTCCGGTCAAGTATGCCGATATAGATGTAAACAGACACGTCAACAGTACGCGATACGTCGAACATATCTTAGATCTGTTTCCCTTGAATTTTCATGACGAACATGATATTGAACGATTCGATATTTCGTATCAGAGTGAAACACTTTTCGGAGAAACACTTCTTATTCACACAAAAGAAACTGAGCCCCTCTCCTATGCTTTTGAGGTAGGAAAAGAGAGCGGCAACACCGCTTGCAAAGCTCAGATTAAGTTTATACGTAAATAATAACACAATCCATTTAATAAAAAAGAATAATTATGGCAGTAATGAATTTTGGGGGAATCGAAGAGAACGTAGTAACACGTGAAGAATTTCCATTAGAGAAAGCAAAAGAGATCATGAAAAATGAAGTGATCGCTGTGATCGGATATGGCGTACAAGGTCCGGGGCAATCATTAAACCTGAAAGACAACGGATTTAACGTAATCATCGGACAACGCGAAAACTCTAAATCGTGGGACAAAGCTGTTGCTGACGGTTGGGTACCGGGCGAAACATTGTTCCCGATCGAAGAAGCTTGCCAGCGAGGCACAATCATTCAATATCTGCTTTCAGATGCTGCACAGATCGAGATGTGGCCAACAATAAAAAAACATCTGACTCCGGGAAAAGCTTTGTATTTTTCTCACGGATTCGGAATTACTTATAAAGAGCGTACAGGGATTGTTCCTCCGGCTGAAGTAGATGTAATTCTTGTAGCACCTAAAGGATCGGGAACAAGTCTTCGCCGTATGTTCCTTGAAGGAAGAGGATTAAACTCAAGTTATGCTATTTTCCAAAATGCAACTGGCAGAGCCAAAGAGCGTGTGGTAGCTTTAGGAATCGGTGTAGGATCGGGATATTTGTTTGAAACAGATTTTAAACGCGAAGTTTATTCTGACCTTTCGGGCGAACGCGGAACTTTGATGGGAGCGATCCAAGGTATATTTGCCGCACAGTACGAAGTATTACGTGCAAACGGTCACACTCCTTCTGAAGCCTTCAACGAAACTGTAGAAGAGCTAACACAAAGCCTTATGCCTCTTGTAGCTGAAAACGGGATGGACTGGATGTATGCCAACTGTTCGACTACAGCTCAGCGCGGAGCACTTGACTGGTGGAAGAAATTCCGCGACGCATCGAAACCGGTATTCGAAGAGCTTTACAGCGAGGTTGCCTGCGGGAACGAAGCTCAGAGATCTATCGACACAAACAGTAAATCGGACTATCGTACGAAACTTGACAAAGAGCTGAAAGAGCTACG
>JBOFXU010000386.1:0-2146 GCA_051654305.1 Bacteroidales bacterium
ATTGACTCCACAGAAGGAATAAAATTATTTCAGGAGATCGCCTCCGAAATGCTTGACCAGAAACGTCCGGATCTGTTTAATCAGGCTATGATGGAATTTGGAGCCATGCAATGTATTCCCAAATCGCCGGATTGTAGCATCTGCCCCCTTAACGACAAATGTGTGGCTCTCGCCAAAAATCGGATTGATCAACTCCCCGTAAAACAAGGAAAGACTAAAATCAGACCACGCTACTTCCATTTTTTCGATACAGAAACAGATCAGATGATCTGGCTGGAACAACGTCAGGGTGAAGACATTTGGAAAGGATTATTTCAGTTACATCTCATCGAGTCTGACAGTGAAGAGATGCCTGCACGGAAAGAGATTTCTGAAAAACTGGGAACCGTAGATTCAATTGTGCTTTCCAAATCTTATAAGCATATTTTATCTCACCAGCATCTGTATTGCAGATTCTATAAGGTAAAGATGGCTGAAACACTTGCACCATTTCCGATACTAAGCATCCCGAGAGAGGAGCTTGAACAATATGCCATTCCTCGTATCATTGAGAAATACTTTGAAGAGGAATAATAAAAAAGGTTATCCAGAGGCTTTTAAGCTTTCGGATAACCTTTTTTACACCATCACTTCAATAATAAATATCACCGATCTCACTGGAGACTTTAAGTGCAATTTTTCTCACTTGGTCCAAAATATCTTTTCTGTACTTCTCTCCATGTCCAGTCAGATTCCCATAGAAGTAATGACCGATAACATCCATATCACATACCTTAAAAATACCATTATCAATGACACTCTCCATGGCAGTCAGCATGCCAGTCTCTAAATACGAATCCCGCTCTCCCCCCATGGTGTTAAGAATCAGAACCCGCTTATTACTCAATAAACCAACCGGTTTATTCTCTTTGTTTTTGTAAGCAAAGCCCTGACTAAATACTCTGTCAATGTATCCTTTTAATATCGCAGGCATCCCCGACCACCAAATTGGATATATAAAGGTAATGACATCCGCCCATTGAATATGTGTCTGTTCTATTTTCAAGTCTTCAGAAAGATCATGATTCAATTTGCCTCCATAATGCGACTCCTGAAAATCCCTGTATCTCAACACAGGATTAAAATTCTCAGCGTACAAATCTCTTACTATCACCTCTTTTCCCAGTGCTTGCAATGCTTCTGTATATGCGTCTTTTATAGCATGGCAAAAACTTTTTGAATCAGGATGAACATATACAATCAAATGCTTCATAATAAGTTTTTTTATTACGGGTAAACTCACGTTATAGAACAACTCTATGAATCATTATGTTGAGCATATACATACAAAAAAAAGAAGGATTGTACTTATTTAAGAACAATCCTTCTTTTGTATCTGATTTCAAGCCTGAATATTCACATAAATAGTTCAGTGCTTAATGATTTATCTATTACAGACCTGCAATTTCTAAAACTTTAGCTACCGCATTTTCAAGTCCGTCAACGCTTTTACCTCCTGCTTGAGCAAAGTGAGGCTGACCTCCGCCACCTCCCTGGATAAGCTTCGCAGCTTCGCGCACCATCTGTCCGGCATTTTTACCTTCCTGAACAAATGCATCACTCATCATCACAGTCAATAAAGGTTTTCCTCCGTCCTGCGTTCCGGCAATAAAGATAAATTTACCTGTAATCTCACCACGAAGTTCAAAGGCAATATTTTTAACCATATCTGCCGGCATTTCGCTCACCAGACGGATTACTTTAACACCATTGATTTCAACAGCTGATTTCACAAATGCTTTTTTCAGCTCAGAAGCTTTCTCCTTCATGAATTCTTCCATCTGTTTCTTCAACTCCTGGTTTTCCTCAATCGCTTTTTTGATCGCCTGTGTAAGATTTGGCACATTGTTGAACATTCCTTTTACCTCTTTCAACAGGTCCTGTTGGAACGAAACAAACTCCTCTACTTTCTCACCAGAGATAGCTTCAATACGACGAATACCTGCGGCAATCGAGCTTTCCGAAACAATTTTCACCATTCCGATATTTCCGGTTGACGCAACGTGTGTTCCTCCACAAAGCTCTACCGATGAACCATAGCGAATTACACGCACTTCTTCCCCATACTTCTCACCAAACAACGCCATTGCACCCATCTCTTTCGCTT
>JBOFXU010000387.1:0-2776 GCA_051654305.1 Bacteroidales bacterium
CTTCCGATTCGTCACCATTTGTCACCATTCGTCACACGAGCGATTTAGTTCTCCACCGCTCTCCCCACCCCGCTGAATTTTCAAACGTATCAACGCGCCCGTTCATACGTATCAACGTAAACGTTCATTTAAATGAAAATATATTTTCAAACGTATGAACCGCCGCGTTCATTTAAATGAACTTTTGAGATTATACGGTTGAAAAAGCAACACGACAAGGCGAACGCAAAATTCCCCGCTTTCAGTACGACAACCTCAGGTTCCCCCCCGCATAGTTTAGCCCATACGGTTCAGCTCCTGACGAAGAGCCCGGAGCATTTGCCTGCAACTTTCGCGCTTGGCTTCGATCACATCCTGCCAGCGCTCCGTTTCCACCACCTGCTCGTAATACTCCGACAAATAAAGTTCGCGCAATTCCGCGTAGATAGCATCCCGTTTTTGTCGTAATTGTTCTAACACCGCTTCGAGTTCCTCGATGGTTGATTTCCTTAGTGCCGGTGACGACGCCTGATTCGCAGTAAGAAAAGCCTCGCCAGAAACAATCTGCTCCACGAGCAACTGCATTGCGGCAAGATCATTGTTTTTGCGCAACACATTCAGCGCTTGCATCAGCTCCGTAGCCCGGGCACACTTCTCGGGATCATCCATAAATCGGTCCGGATGGGCATGTTTTACCCCTTTTTTGTAGCACTTATTGAGGGTATCAAAGTCTGCATCGTTCAACGAAGGATGTTCCTCCTCCTCCGCTTTAAGCCGCTGACGCGATTCGCTAAAGCGCTCCTCTTCTGCCTGTGCATGCTCATAGGCGGCACGGTCCTCCGCCTTATCGCTACGGCTCATCCGTTTTTGTGCAATTAGCGTCTGGACGTGGCGGATCTCCATGATCAGGTCTGCTACTGCCAGATGAAGCCGGCGTGTAAACTCCTCCACAAGGGAGCGTGCCGACATCAGATCCGACTCGATCTGACCGATCTCGGTACGCAACAGCTCGATCTGTATCCGTAGCCACGCCATACGGTCGGCATCGGGATTTCGCAACTGCGAATTGCTGCGTATCCATCCCTCAAGCAGGTCTGCCGCCTCTGCGGTCTCCCCTTTTCGCATGCAGGCGATCGCTGCATCAAATACTTCAATCTGCTCTGCCTGCCGGTAGAGACTCTCAAACGTCCCGCTCTGATACAGGATATCGTCCTCGTCGCCCATACGCAAGGTTTCGATCATCAGACGCATCCGTTTGAGTAACAACTCCATAGACACCGACGTACGCTGTGTATTCAATCCGAATTGATGCTTTAGCTCATCGAAATAGACCAGATAGTCCTGTGCATCGATCACTTCGTCGTTAATCACTAAGTTTTCGTGATTGTAGCTCGCCTTATTGGTCCAGTTATACGAACCCGTCATCGAGATGGAGGCATCAATCACACAAAACTTATTGTGCATCAGTCCGTGCATTTGCGGATCTATCCAATAGAGCTTCCCACCCAAAGAGAGATACTCTTCAAAATCGAGTCCTTTGCGGTTTATCTCATCGTCCACCAGCATCACTTCGACCGATCCACCCGCCCGGAGCAAACGAATGAGTTCATCCAGTAAACGGGGATTGGTAAACCAGGCAACTGCCACCGAAATACGCGTTGTGGCTTGCTCGAGGCGCGAACGTACTTCTTTCTCTAAATCTTTAAAATAGGATTTCATAGGGTTGTTTCTTTGTTAAAAGAAGGAAGGAGCTTTCTTTTTCATTCCATTTGAGTACTAACACCTTCCTTATGATTCGTGAATTTTCGCTGTCAGATTGTATCCGCAGCGCAGGAGAATATGTCCGGTTCCTTTTCCGACGTTTCCTGTCTGAATAATGAGCTAAAGAGAACAAACGAGGCGGAAGCCTATATTGTTGTTACGGTTGTCAGGGTTCCAGTTGTTGCGGTTCGAAACACGCATGTTCCTCGCATCGTTGTTCCACGATCCACCACGGTTGACTCTGTTGTTTCTATACAGACATATTCCTGAAATCAGGGAGCTTCAAATAAAGATAGCTTTTGCGTCATTTTATTTATTGAATTCAGTGTTTGGCGCATCTTTGTTGCTGCTTCCTGCTCGTTTCCTGATTCAAATAAGCGTTGACAATCGAAATATATATTCTTCACCCGTTCCTTTGATCGGGCAGAAAGATGGATCTGATTTGGAAAAATGACATAGCCCAAAAAAGGAATTCCTTTTCTACACGCATTCAGACATATAGGTTTTACTTGAAGCCGAAGTTCTCGTGCAAGAAAAGAGATCAATCGATCCCCAACTTTTTTAAGTATATTTTTATTATTGTGAAACAAAAGCATATCATCCATATACCGTACATATGCTTTTATCTGATATGTTTCTTTAATAACCCGATCAGATACACTGAGATAATGATTGGCAAAATACTGACTTGTCAGGTTACCAATAGGCAATCCTCTCCCTTCGCCCACCTGGTAGGAGTCAATAATATCCTCAAATAAGGATAGAAGGGATGGATCTTTAAAAATGGATGTAAGAAGTCCTTTTAACACCTGATGATCGACAGAATCAAAGAACTTTCGCACATCAAGTTTCAGAAACCACTGATTGTTTTTACTAAAAAAATATGCACGATCAATCGCCTTGTGACTTCCTTTTGCTTTACGACTGGCGTAACTGTCAAAAATCTGCTTTTTCTCGAAGATAGGATGACAAACATTCATGATCGCATGATGCATGACACGCTCTTTGAAACTTGCAGCACAAATAATTCGCTCCT
>JBOFXU010000388.1:0-3234 GCA_051654305.1 Bacteroidales bacterium
TCAACCGTACGACATTAGATATGATTGGTCCTGCTCCACTTCTTCCAGACATTTTGGGAACTGCAGTACCGAAAGTAAACAACTGTGATATGGTTTCGAATGGTTTTGAGATCGAAATCGCATGGAGAGATCGTATCGGAAGCGTTGGTTATGGCGTTCGCGGAGTATTATCTGATTCACGTCAGAAAGTAACTCGTTTCCCAAATCCAACAAACAGTACATCGACATGGTACAATGGCAGATATAGCGGAGAGATCTGGGGATACACAACTGTAGGTATTGCTAAATCTCAGGAAGAGATGGATGCTCATTTAGCTCACACAAACCAAAATGCGCTGGGTTCAAACTGGGGTGCTGGTGATGTGATGTACAAAGACTTGAATGGTGACGGTAAAATCGACGGTGGTGCTGGAACTCTTGGTAACACAGGGGACAAATCTATTATCGGTAACTCAACTCCTCGCTACAACTTTGGTATCACTTTGGATGCAAACTACAAAGGTTTTGACATCTCATTGTTCTTCCAGGGTGTTGGTAAAAGAGATTATGCAGCTGGTGGTGCATACTTCTGGGGAGCAAACGGAGGTCAATGGCAATCGGCAGGGTTCGAAGAACACTGGGATTTCTTCCGTCCGGAAGGCGATCCATTGGGAGCAAACATCAACTCCTACTATCCTCGTCCACTATTTGGTGGTGAAGGTAAAAACCAGCAAACACAAACAAGATATCTGCAGAGTGCAGCATACCTTCGTTTGAAAAATGCTCAGATTGGTTACACATTCCCATCCGTATGGATGTCGAAAGCTAAAATCCAGTCATTGAGATTGTTCGTTTCAGGGGATAACCTGTTCACAGTCTCAAGCATGTCAAAAATCTTCGATCCGGAGGCTATTGGCGGAGGCTGGGGAGATGGTAAATTATACCCTCTGGCACGTGTTATTTCATTCGGTTTGAATGTAAACTTCTAAAAACGTACTCTCATGACTAAAAATATCAAATCATATATTAAATACACTTGCCTTGCGGCAGGTGTATTATTCACCGCTTCTTGTGAAGATTTCTTAGACAGATCTCCATTGGATCAGGTAACTCCGCAACAGTTCTTTAACTCAGATAGTGACTTAGCGGCATACACAATCAACAGATACAACTTTTCTACACACAGTGGATTTAATCTTGGTGTATTTGCGTTAGATAACAACACAGACAACCAGATGACTACCAGTGCGTCAGTTTCTCGCTGGGTGCCAGATGAATGGCGTGTAGGTGAAAAAGACGGATCATGGTCTTTCGGAAACATCCGTCAGGCAAACTACTTCTTCGAGCAAGTACTTCCAAAAGTTCAAGCTGGGAAAATTTCAGGAACAGCAACAAACATCAATCAGTACATTGGTGAAATGTATTTCATCCGTGCCTGGGAATACTTCCAGAAACTTCAAGTATTGGGTGATTTCCCAATCCTGAAAAAAACACTTCCGGATAATCTGGATATTCTGGTAGAAGCAAGTAAAAGACGTCCGCGCAACGAAGTTGCACGTTTTATCCTTCAGGACCTTGATTCAGCTGCAATGCTGATGGGGAACAAACCTGTTGGTGGCAAAAACCGTCTGACAAGAAATGCGGCACTTTTGCTAAAATCACGTGTAGCACTTTACGAAGGTTCATGGTTAACCTACCACAAAGGAACAGCATTTGTTCCAGGTGGACCAGGATGGCCAGGTGCAAAAATGGATTACCTGAAAGATTTCAAAATCGATATCGATAGTGAAATTAACTACTTCCTGGATGAATGTATGAAAGCATCTGAAGAAGTTTCTAAGGAGTTCACACTAACAGAGTCGACTAAACTTACAAATCCGGGACCTCAAACGTCTTTCAACAAATGGAACCCATATTTCGATATGTTCAACGCTTCGAACATGGAAGACATCAGCGAGGTTCTGTTCTGGAAAGCTTATTCCGGTGCACAAAATGTTACGCATGGTGTTTCTAACCAGATGCTAAGCGGAGGTGGAAACTCAGGATTATCGAGATCATTGGTGGATAGCTACCTGATGGAGAATGGTCTTCCTATTTATGCGACTGGGTCAGGATACCACGGAGAAGACAGCATTGAAACGGTAAAAGCAGACAGAGACATCCGTCTTCAGCTGTTCGTTTCAGCTCCTTCAGATATTCGCACATGGAGATCTGGCGTGGTTGAGCCTTTCAAAAAAATTGCTCCGGCAATTCTGGAAAAAGAAGAGAACCGTTGCGTATCAGGATACCAACTTCGTAAAGGGATGACATATGATCCGACTCAGGATGTACTTGGATCAACTCAAACATACGGTTGTATTGTATTCAGAGGAGCAGAAGCTTATCTGAACTACATGGAGGCAGACTATATTAAAGATGGTGCATTGGATGCGAACTCTCAGGAGTTCTGGAGAAGACTTCGTCAAAGAGCACAAATTGACACTGACTTCAATAAAACAATTGCAGCAACAGACCTGAACAAAGAAAATGACTGGGCAGTTTACTCAGCCGGACAACAAGTGGATGCGACACTTTACAATATCCGTAGAGAGCGTCGTAACGAATTTGTTGCAGAGGGAATGAGATGGGCAGACCTGAAACGTTGGAGAGCTCTTGATCAGGTAGCGAATTACCAAATGGAAGGATTCAACCTTTGGGGTGGTAAAATGCAAGATCACTTTACTGACAATACAGGCAAAAACTTGCTGATTCCTACAGGTACTCCCGGGAAAACAGCAAACGTATCAAGTCAGGCTATTAGTGGTGACTACCTGAGACCTTATCAGATTATCACTACAAACAATATGCTTTACAACGGATACACCTGGAGAAATTGTAAATATCTTGAGCCAATTGCTCAAAGCCACTTCAATATCACGACTTCCGTACCAGGAAATCTTGAAGGATCGGTAATCTATCAAAATCCGGGATGGCCATATCAGGCTAATCAGTCAGGAACTGACGTAAAATAGCACTACGAATTAAATACAAAAAGGGTCATGAGTTGAAATAGCTCATGACCCTTTTTTTTATTATAACTTACAAATAAAATAAATTATATTATTAATCCAAATCCAAAACCACACTCAATCATTAACACTAATTAAGCAATATGATTAGAATGAAATAAATACATATTTATCTCTAAAACAAACATAAGACCTTCCTCATCGAATCAACTGTTAAAGTAAATATAAATACGACCTAAAAATAATT
>JBOFXU010000389.1:0-2290 GCA_051654305.1 Bacteroidales bacterium
ATACCACTGGGTACGTCTCTTTCCGGGCACTCTACTTCGAGAATGGAAAGATAGATCAGATTCACGAAGACTCCTTTTTCGAGAAAGAAAACGGAAAATGGGTCTATGTTTCCGGCACACATAATTAAACCAAAAAGAGACAGTCAGCCATCGGCTTACTGTCTCTTTTCGTTATCGTTTAATCCACCCAGAGCAGATCTTCAAAAATAGCATCTGAGATAAATATCCCTTTGCGCGTAAGCGTGTAGTCATCCTCACAGGAGCTCTCGCTGTATCCCAGTCCCACTCCCTGCTTCACATTCCCTGCAGCCATTTGTACCCCGATTTCCCGCACAAAGTGATCGTAAATCTTCCCCGCGAAATGCTCCCGGATCATTGACTCCCGAACACCCCATTTCGTGCGTAGTCCCGTGATAATATAATCGTTGTAGCGGGTCGCTTCGTCCAGATACTCCGTTTCCGCAAGCTCCGGATTTCCCTCCGTCATTTCAAAATACTCCTCCAGCGACGACGGATTCCACGACCGTGTTTTCAGATTGTACGAGTGCGCCGAAGCACCCAGTCCCAGATAAGGAATTCCCTTCCAGTACGAAGAGTTATGTTGCGAGTAGCAACCCTCCTTTGCGAAATTCGAAATCTCATACTGTTCATACCCCTGTTCAGTCAGACGTTCAATCAGCGTCTCGAAAAACTCCAGACTCAGCTCCTCATCCGTCTCCCTGATCCAGCCCTTCTGCAACCAGTCATACAAAATAGTTCCCTCCTCGTATGTCAGATGATACGACGAAATATGAGGTACATCCAGCGCCAAAGCCCGGTCCAGCGTACGGTTCCAGTCCGCCAGATCCTGCCCCGGTAACCCATACATCAGGTCAATACTGATATTCGTCAGACCGTGCGACTTGGCCAGCTCCACTGCCGCCACTGCCTGTGCCGCCGTATGTCTGCGGTTCAGCTTCTTCAGCAGCTCATCGTTGAAACTCTGAATCCCCATACTCAGGCGGTTTACACCCACTTCCGTAAGTGTTTGCAGCAACTCCGGAGTGATATCGTCCGGATTTGCCTCGAAAGTCACCTCTCTAAGCCCCTCCAAACCGAAAGTCTCCTGCAGATGCCCAAAAAGCCTTCTGATCTCAGATGAGGTGAGTTGCGAAGGTGTTCCTCCCCCCACATACAAAGTCTCAGGAGCCTCCGTCAGCCACTCCCTGCGCAGGGTAGCCTCCTTACACAAAGCCTCTGTATAACTCATCTTCACCTCCTCGTGCGTCGAAGAGAAAAAGTCACAATAGTGACAACGCTTTTTGCAAAACGGGATATGTATATAAATTCCACTCATAATTACAAATATACTTTTTTTATAGAAGAAACATATCAAACCAATTGACTTTTCAGCATTTTACTTATATTTGTCATTTACAAACCTGGGGGAGAATCCGCAATATAAAGTATAAAATTTAATATGATGAAGTTCAGAGCACATTGTCTGCTTTTTTTCTGCTTTCTCACATTCACACTTTCCGCACAAATCAACACGGATCGCGTAATGTCCATTGGGCGAAATGCACTCTATTTTGAAGATTATTTGCTGTCCATTCAATATTTCAATCAAGTGATCAAAGTTAAGCCCTATCTGGCTGATCCATACTTCTTTCGTGCCGTTGCCAAGTTAGAACTGGGCGACTTCAAAGGAGCCGAAGAAGACTGCTCGCTCTCCATCGAGCGCAACCCTTTTATCACCAGATCCTATGAGTGTCGCGGTATCGCACGTCTCAATCTGGGTGACAACTCAGGTGCAGTCAGCGACTTCGATCGCGGACTCGAATATGCGCCCGAAAACAGAAGCATGCTTCTCAACAAAGCCCTGGCACATCTTGAAATGAAAGACTCCGTGGCCGCAGGAGCTGACCTTGCTAAACTCATCTCAATTCATCCGAATTTTTACAATGCCTACGTCACACGTGCCACCTACAATATGCAAGTGCGCGACACCACGGCAGCTGTCAATGATCTCAACAAAGCCATCGAGATCGATAAAAACAACTTTTATGGCTGGGCCACCCGTGGGCTCATCCGCTACGAAAAGAAAGATTTCAGCGGAGCCCTTACCGATATCGACGAAGCGCTCAAACTCGAGCCCGAGAAATCAGCCCTCTACATCAACCGCGGGATCATTCGTTACAACCTCAACGACCTTCGCGGGGCCATGGCCGATTACGATCGCGTCCTCACCCTCGAACCCAATAACATCATGGGTCTCTACAACCGAGGACTTCTTCGTGCACAAGTTGGC
>JBOFXU010000390.1:0-11576 GCA_051654305.1 Bacteroidales bacterium
TCTGAAGTTTGACTATGCGATCAATGAACGCAATGCACTTCAGTTTCGTCCTTCACTGAGTTTTCAGGACAATACAGCTGAGAATCTGACCTTCGGAACGACCTATCGCGATGGTGAAAAACAGAATAGCTCGCAGATCCTGAATGAAAACAAGAGTAACGCTTATAATGTCGGAGGAGAATTACTTTTCAGACACCGCTTTAAGAAAAAAGGACGAACAGCTTCCGTTTCGGTTTCGGGAAATGCAAACCAGAATGACGGAACAAACTTCTACTCTTCGCTGAACGATTTTCTTCTTATTGAAATACCACGTACCGACACCATAAACCGGTATAAGGTAAATGATCGAATGAACTATCGCTGGAAAGGAGGACTTACCTATTCGGAGCCTCTTTCAAAAAACACGGTTCTAAATCTGAACTACTCTGTAAACTTCAGCAATAATGACTCGGATCGCCGTACCTATAAAGCATCCAGAGAGGCACAAGAGCTGACCGCTTTACTGGATACTGCTCTGACAAACATATTTAAGAGCGAATACATGACTCAGCAAGCCGGTGCCGGAGTTCGGATGTACAATAAAGAAGGGCTTTCGTTATATGCTACGCTGAACTTTCAGTATGCAAGTCTGTACAGCAATCAAACCTTCCCGCGAATGGTAAAGACCGATAAGAGTTTCCGTGCTATCCTGCCATATATCAGACTGGACTATAAATTTAATGCTGAAAACAGAGTACGGTTTATGCTGAGAGCTACATCAAATGAGCCTTCTGTTGCACAGCTTCAGAATGTAATCAACAACAACAACCCTCTGATGATGTCCGGAGGTAACCCGGATCTGGCTCAGGAAAACAGCTATAACTCGTCTGTACATTACACCTATACGACTACCTCAGGTAAAACATTTTTTGCCATGCTTGGGGGGAATATTACGAAAGACTACATTGGTTCGGAAACGATCATTGCAGATAAACCTACAGATATTGGGAATGGGATTATCCTGGAGCCGGGGGCACAACTTACTACTCCTGTGAACCTCAACGGAAGCTGGGGAGCAAATACAATGATTACGTTTGGTCTGCCAATCGACTTTATGAAAAGTAACCTGAATATCAACACGATGGTGAGATACAACCGTATGCCGGGTAAATACAACGGCATGGAACAGGTAACAGATAATTTCACGGTCACTCCGGGCATTGTATTAAGTAGTAATATCAGTGATAAACTGGATTTTACGGTGAGTTACAATTCGCGTCTGAATTTCACAAAAAACAACCTGCACAAAGAGAAAAACAATAACTATTTCAATCAGCAGGCTAATGCAAAACTTAACTGGGAGTTCTGGAAAGGATTTACCACAGAAATGAACTTCACATTTCAAAACTACACAGGGATGACAGACGGATTCAATCAGAGCTATTATCTGCTGAATGCATCTCTCGGTAGAAAGTTCCTGAAAAATAAAAGACTGGAAGTCAAACTTACCGCTTATGACCTTCTAAGACAAAACAGCACTCTGTCTCGTAACATTACAAACAACTATTACGAGGACGTGACTGCCAATGTTCTTTCGCCTTACTTTATGGCAACCATCGTATATGATTTGCGTCTTTTCGGAGGTAGCGGCAGATCGAAACGACCATCTATGCCGGGAGGCGGTTTCCCGGGTATGATGCAGATTCAAGGGCATCCTTAACATAGATGCGGTATACATTTGTTTAACATAAATATACACAAAGATAACCTAAAAGACATTTATCATAAAATATGCTAATATATTTGGTAATAAGAATTTCTTTTATTTACTTTGTGTTAGAACGTTAAAGAACAAAGAACAAATGTCTGTCGAATTTCGTCAGGCATAAAAAGTCGGGAACATGTGAATGTCCCCGGCTTTTTTATTTTTCATAAAACAGATCAACTGCATGATTCATAAACTGATGAAAAGGCAGTAGGTGCTGAAACTTTTCTGCGGCTTGTTCTATCCAGTCTGACTGACTAAAAAAGCTATCCGGCAGTGCATGGCTTACCAAATACGATTTTACTTTCAAAAGTTCCGGATACGCAAAATCACGCGGGAAATTTCGGGGAATTGTTTTTAACATCCCTTCTGTATCCAGTTCGGGGTACAGCCGATAGAAATCGGGAGCTTTAAGGATTGAGACAAACTCTTCGGTATGATCAAAGACTGACTGTCGCAATGCCTTTAATAACTTCGGATCCGGACACCAGATACCTCCTCCCATCAAACATGCTCCAGCTTCAAAATGGATATAGTATCCACTATGGGGTGACTTTTTGCCCCCACGGACCAAGAATGCACCGAAATGAGTTTTAAAAGGTCGTTTATCGTAGGAGAAACGCACATCCCGATAAATCCGCCACGTACAATCCTTTACTTCAAGCCCCATCAGGGAAGGGTCGTACAATGACATTCTTTCGATCAGTGACTGGACCTGTTGTTCAAATAAGTCTTTAGCCCTCTCGTACTCCTCTTTGTGCTCCTGAAACCACTCCCGGTTATTGTTTTTTGCGAGTTCCGACAAAAACTCAAGTATTATGCTCATAGTTGTACAGATTAAATAAATACAGGAGTGCCACAAAGGACACTCCTGCAATAAAAAAACTCTCTATTTTACACGAATTATCTGATCAAAACGAAAAGCCACTCTTGTATGTATTAGATGATTGTAGCGGAACAATACGACCATTCATAGTCAGTCTTCTTGAATTAAAGTTGGGGTAAACAGTCGCTTCTGCACGATTTCCACCTCCAAATAACACAATTTCCACCTGAGCAGAAACCGCAACACCCGATACATTCATACGCAAGCGCACAATACCCTTTTTATCCTTATCCACTGTGAGGTTACTCACATTCCCCTCAACAGTAATTCCGCCAAGTCCGTTTGGACCTCCTATGGCAGCATTTGATGCAATCTGAACAACAGCCTTTTCACCTTCAACAGAGATAAAGTTCACTGAACTGCTGACGGGATAACTTTGTCCCCGCTTCAGGTAAATCACATCTGCTTCGAGTATAAATGCGGAGGATCCAATGGCATCGATAGCCCCCTGATACATGAGTTGTTCATTTAAAGCTCGCTCCTGCTTTGCCTTTTCTTTAGCCGCTTTTTTTTCTTGTCTGCTCATCTCCTGAGCCTGTAAAGAAAACAGAGTAAGAAAGAGCAATCCGAGTACACAAAACAAATACTTTTTCATAATTTGAAATTTATGCCTGTTTATCGTACTGATTATGTTAGCTTAGAATAAAAACAAAGCTTCTTATCCGTAAGTTCACGAAATAAGAAGCTTTGGCATTATCTATAACATAAGAAGGCGATAATAATACTTAATACTGCTTTGAGGCAAGCATAACCAAGGTACAGGCCTCAAATGCTTCGATACCCAGATCATTGAGTTTATCCTCAAATTCAGTATTTTCTGTTCCCGGATTAAAAATAACACGTTTAGGTTTTAGCGAAATAATCCGATCATAGTATTCTGGCTGATTTCTGATTCCCACATACAAGGTAATTGTGTGAATGTCTGTATCGGTTGGAAACTCGGTTGTGATATCCAGTCCATGTATAGAACCATCTCTCAAACCAAATGCAACCACTGGATAATCATTATCCATCAACTTTACTACTGCTTTATAAGCATATCGTTCGGGATTTTCTGAGGCACCGATCACCAGTGTTTTCTTTTCTTTTTTTTCGTTCATAATCCTAAATCTTTAAGTCTCTTTTTATAGAACACCTCGAAAATTAAAGTTGTTCGGTCAAATCAGGTATGATTTTGAAAATAAAAAAAGGGCTATCCACAAAGCCTTTAGCGATGGGGATAGCCCGAAGATATGAAAGTTACTTTCTGTATTACCAGAAAAGTTGAATAAGCAATAATCCTACCGATACTGCTGTCGTAGTAGCAACAAGTCCCGGCATCATAAATGAGTGATTCAGGATATATTTACCAATACGGGTAGTTCCTGTACGGTCAAAATTAATTGCAGCTACCACTGTCGGGTAATTCGGAATAAAGAAATATCCGTTTACCGCAGGGAACATTGCAATAAGCATATATGGTGAGATCCCAAGAGCAAGTCCCAGAGGCATAAGTGCACGCACAGTTGCAGCCTGGCTATACAACAAGATAGACATCACGAACAAAGCAAAACCGAACAACCATGGCATCTGTGTAACGATAGACTCAATAGAAGCTTTTAGCTCCACCATGTTCCCCTGCAAGAATGTATCACCCATCCATGCAATACCGAAGATGGCAACCACCGCTTGCATACCTGCAATAAATACAGAACCTTGCGCTGCTTTTACACCGTTAGTCTTAGTAAGAATAAGGATAAGAGCTGCTGCGGACAACATCAGAATCTCGATAATCGCAGGCATATCCAGTTTAACGATCTTATCACCCATCTCGAAAGTTGGACGTAGAGAATCGATAGAACCGAACAATACGATGAATACAGTAGACAAGATAAACAAGAATACCGACAAACCAGCCTTTTTGTTACTTGTTACAGTTGTTGTTGATTTGTGTTTTTCTTTATCAAATTCACCTTCAGCCACTCTTTTCAAGTACTCAGGGTCTTCCATAAGTTCTTTACCCACGCGAAGAGAGAAGAATGCACCTACTAATACACCCATAAGAGTTGCCGGAACTGTTACCTTTAGAATGTCAAACAAAGATAAGTCATATCCTGCCAACAATCCTAATAAAGCTACCGTTGCAGCGGAAATCGGACTTGCTGTGATCGCTTGCTGAGAAGCAATAACCGCAATACCCAAAGGTCTTTCGGGACGCACCTTCGTTTCTGTTGCCACCTCTGCAATCACTGGTAAAACAGAATACGCTACGTGTCCTGTTCCTGCAATGAATGAAAAGAAATAAGTAACCAGCGGGCTAAGAATAGTAATACGAGAAGGGTTTTTACGTAATAACTTCTCTGCCACTTTTACCATCAGATCGAGTCCTCCTGCAGCCTGCATACATCCTGCAGCTGAGATTACGGCAACAATCATTAGCATAACATCAATTGGTGGTGCCGTGGGTTGTAGCCCAAAAACAAATGTAAGAATTGCCAAACCGATTCCACCCATTACTCCAAGGCCAATACCTCCGAGACGAGCTCCGATTATAATTGCAATCAATACTACAAGTAATTGTAAGATCATAGATTGAATTTAAAATGAATTATTATAAAGTTTAGGTTTTTATCTGACTATGCTTGTAAAAATTAAGGACGTAAATATACGATATCTCCTTGATTATAACTAACTCACACAAGACACAGTAGTAAAAAATAGGATTAATTAAATGTACTTTGACTTCTAATGCATTCAATTGTATTAATTCACACTTTTGATTATAACAAATGAAAGCAGATAAAAATTATTCCACTTCTACTTCTTTCTTTATAACAAATAATCTCAGGATTTGGCGATATAAAAAATAAAAAAACTGTGTCCCGTTTAAACGAAACACAGTTTTATGTTATTTAGGGTGATCTGTCAGATAAAACGAATTGACAAAATCATCTTTCATCTTAATCATCTCCTTGTTGTAGACTGGCAACACAATCGAAAGGTAGTAGAGTCTGTTTTTCACCATATAATAATGGTTATAAATCCGCGAGTTATCCTCTTTATTGAGCCATACAAAACGCGCACCAGGATAACCAAAACGAAAGATATCGCTTCGTTCGAGCAACTCATACTGATTATTCATAAAATATGCAGGTTCCCGATCTGTAAACAGTACCTGAACCAATCCCAGTGAATCAGAGTGAATCATTTTGGGCGGATAGGTAGTTGCAGATACATTATAAAAAACATTCTTGTTTTCGGCCGTACGGCTGACACCTTTCCACATATAACTGATGATCCGATCACTCTTATATATTATTGTATCAGACCCGGAATAAATATTCTCCGGAAGTAAAACCTGAAATCCACACTTCGACATGATGGCCATCGCACTTTTATCGGGTTGTGTCAGACAAGACATCAAAAGAAACAGAGAGAAGAAGACCAGAAGCGTCCTCATCAGAAAAGTTTTACCCAAACGCATCTTAGTTTTTTTTACGTTCACATTTTCCATGTGACAAAGGTACGTAAAAAAATACAACACAATATGCAAAGTATATAATTAAATTTAAAATAACAGGAAGAAAAATTCCAAATACTAATAATGGTCCGACTTTTGAATCAATTTATTGGTTGTTTCTTAAAAGAATATTACTCTATTTGCGACGACACAGGGAGGTGAAATCACAATATTCGCATCGAGCCAGGTCTTGCGTTTGCGTGAAAGAGACTGATGGATCGAATATCTCCTCAAGTAACACCTGTAGTTCGCGCTTAAATTCATCTTTCCATTCACCCACTTCATCTAAAGGTTCCAATACCTTGCCATTCTTAAAGCTGACACGTGTTTCATATTTATTTTTATCAAACAATGTACGAATAAAGACTACCCCGGGTTGTATATAGGCATCGTGAAATAACTCCTGATAGATCATCGAATAAAAGAAGACCTGTAACACATACTGCGGTCTGTTTTTTAGAACCGGATCGAATAGCTCTGAGATCTGTTTGAATGACATTGCCTTTGTCTTTCCGGATTTGTAATCGATCAGGCGGGTATATTTCCCCAACTGATCTACCCGGTCAATACTTCCGGTAAGTCTCACCTCCCGATCAGAACCAATCTTTATGGTTCCTTCAACTTTCATCTCTGAAGCAATATATTTGAACGGCGCCGTGCTCATATCTTGCTTCAGCATCGCAATCACATATTTGCGAATAATCTCTCCAACCAGATAATTCTGACCTTCGAGGGCTTTACGGTAATTTTTATTATCAAAAACCTTTACGGCAAAAGACTTCTGAATTAATTCTGTCAGTCGGGACTGATTCTTCGCATAAGCAGACAGCACATCTTTGGTTATCACCTCATTGCGGGCTTTAAGCTCGTTATAGATTTGTTCCATCATGTAGTGAAACAGATCTCCGAAAGTGTTGGCCTCGATATGCTCGCTGAGATTATCCTGTTCTCTTAACCCTTCTACATAGCTATAATAGAAGCGTAGCGGACACTCCAGATAAGTATTGATTGATGATGCTGAGAAGGCTTTAGTTCCCCCTGCGAGGAAGCGATTAAGTTTCTGCAGAATCATATCATTTTTCGCTATAGCAATTGACTCCTGACGATCGATGGCGATGTTGTATTTGACACTTCGCCGGTGAATTGTCTTTCCGTACAAGTATTCAAGCTGGTAAATAAAACGGCTGACTTCCCCGGTCTGCAATCCATCTGTGCGCGAATCATAGATCATGACTACTTCACTTGCCCGGTGAAGCATACGATAGAAGTGATACGCATAGATACCATCCTGATGTTCGGTAGTCGGTAGTCCGAATGCACGACGCAAAGAGGCGGGTATAAATGAGTTAGCAGCCTTACGCAAAGGAAATACGCCTTCGTTCATTGAAAGAATAACCATACGGTCAAAATCGAGTGCCCGGGTTTCGAGTACCCCCATCACCTGTAATCCGGATAACGGTTCGCCCTGGAAGGAGACATTTACACCTCCGATGAGTTTGCGAAGCAGACGGAAATAGGTATCCATTGACATCATTGTCTCTTCTTCTCTGAGCAAATCACGGAAACGCACTAAAGCAATATAATAGTGATAGATAAACTCTCGTTCAATGTCCGAAATATTAGAAGCATCTCCTTCTTCCTGTCTCACCTCAACGATACTATCCAATAGATCCAGAAGATAGGAAGAGATATCCTCGCCTGTTCGAAGCGGTTTAAACAGTTTTTTCAGGAACACGGAGCCCTTAAACTGCGATTCCGGCACGAAAATAAGATTATGATCGCGTATATTCTTATCGATGCTTTCCGCTTCGGGCGCAATAGCTCGTACGTAGCGGTGTAGCAAAATCGGGCGCACAAAACGATAATAAAATGTAGGCTCGCCGTCACTCATGCTCCAGTTGGACTGAAGGGCAATGATCTGCTCAAACAATCCTGCCACAGGAGAGGTAGAAAGCGAGTAACCCATGGTCACATTGATCGACTCAATATTCTCGGGAATAGAGTACAGCACCGGCAAAAGCATCTCTTCATCGGGAAGGATTACTGCTGTTTGAAGAGCTTCCTGCGTATTTTTCTGTGTACCATCAGGCAACCAAGCCGAGAGTATAGAGGAGAGTTCCTTCGCCTGACCAATTCGGGAGGCAATATCTACAAGTTCAAATCTCGGATTAGTACTTGCTTGCTTCGGAACGTCTAACTTCGAAGGAAAGAGCTGACTGTACCCAATAAACATGGACGCTTTATTCTCTTTTTCTTCCAGATACACTGAATCAAAATCCCAGTAAAAATCGCCTGTTCCATTATCTCTCAGATACGTCATCAATGCTTTCTCTGTGGCAGAGATGGCATTAAATCCAACAAAAATAATCTGTTCATAGGGGAAATCCTGAAGATCTTTACGTTTAGCACGCTCGGCAACTTCACGAAAGATCATTCCTTCGTAAGCTAATCCTTCTGCCATCAACTGCTCGCGCAACTCTTCATAAACAGGAAGCAGAACTTTCCACAAAGCCAGAAACTCTGTTACCTTCTGACCTTCAGAATGGGGAGAAAAACTACTCCAGAACTGACGTATCGCATCGATCTGATCTTCGGAAAGGTAATCAAAGGTATCATCAATTTCACGAAGGTCTTTGATGTTCATGAATAACTGTCCGGGATGCGCCAACCATTTGTCCACATCATCAAAGTCATTTAACAACATGTCACCCCAGAAAACAAACTCATCGAAAGTTTCCTCCGAGCCACTGATCTCTTTATAGATTTTATAGAGTAGAAACAGCATGCTGACCTTGTCTGCCACCTGTAGTTCGGACTGACGCAGAAAAAGCTCGTTAATCGTTAATATAGCAGGTGAAAACAGGGGCTTGTCTGTCATTTGAGCCAGTTCCCGCTGAAAGAAAACTCCTGCTCTTCGGTTGGGAAACACAAATGCAAAACGTGAAATTTCATCACCGTACTGATCCCGGAAAATCCTGGCTACATCATGAAGGAATGTTGTCACAGCTGTATATTTTAGAGTGGATTAGAAAATTATTTTTAAGGCTCTAAAGATATAAAAAATATTTACCGATTTATTCTTTTGAAAAAACAATAAGCAATTACTAATTTGAGTAATATTGCAGCTGACTCGCGGGCATTTGCACTGACGAGCAGAAATACTAAATCTAATAGTTATGACTCGGAATATATCAATCAAAACGGTTGAGGAAGTAATGATGGAAGCTTACGAAAAGTTTCGCCATGAAAATAGTGGGGCAAACGCTTCCTACATTCCTTATCTTGAAAGTGTTCCAAAGGATCTTTTCGGAATATCTATGTGTTTTCCGGATGGGAAAATTCTGAATGTCGGCGATACTGATTATGCTTTCGGAATAGAATCTATTTCGAAAGTACTGACTACGATACTCGTACTGCAGCAATACAACGATGAAACTCTGCTGGAGAAAATCGGGGCAGACGCAACAGGTCTTCCCTTCAATTCGATAATGGCTATAATTCTTGAAAACAATCACCCTTCTACACCTCTGGTGAATGCGGGAGCGATCAGTGCTTGCAGTCTTATTCAACCTATTGGAGGCAGACAGGAGAAATGGGAAAAGATCCTGCGAAATATGGAGCTACTTTGTGGTTCTCCTCTCCATTTGATTGAAGAGCTTTACACCTCAGAGTCAGAAACAAACTTTAATAATCGTTCAATCACCTGGCTTCTGAAGAATGTAGGGCGGATTTACGACGATCCGGAAATGTCCCTCGATTTATATACGAAACAATGTTCCTTGGGCGTTAGCTGCGAACAACTTGCAATTTGTGCCGCTACAATTGCGAATGGTGGATGGAACTCGGCGACGAACCGTCTGATTTTTGATGCAAATATCGCGACACGGATCATCTCACTGATCGCAACATTTGGGTTTTATGAAAAAACAGGAGAATGGATTTACTCCACCGGACTTCCCGTTAAAACAGGAGTTGGAGGGGGAATTATGGGTGTTCTTCCGGGGGTATTCGGAATTGCTGCTTTCGCACCACCCATTGACACATCGGGAAACTCAGTGAAGTCTCAGCTTGCCATTAAGTATATTATGAATAAGTTAGGTATTCACATCTACAACCGCGAAAAAATAAATATTATAGCATAAAAAGAACGTCTCTGACCGATAGATTGGTCAGAGACGTTCTTTTTATTTACGAAGAGATGCTATAATCTGAATGATTTCGTGCGGTTGATCTACAATATAGTCCGGAGCATACACTTCCAGTTCAGACACGGGTCTGAATACCCAGGAAACTCCGATAGCAATAAGACCAGCAGCTTTTGCCGTTTGCATATCTACTCCGGAATCACCTACATAAAGGACCTTTTCTTTGCTAATTTCAGTATCTCTGAGAATATCAAAGACAACAGCCGGATCAGGTTTAGGTATAACCCCTTCACGCTGACCATACACTGCCTGAAATCCGAAAGGACTAAAATATTTTTCTACCAGAGTCTCTGTTCCTGCCTGGTATTTATTAGACGCAACGGCCAACTTAATCCCTTCTTCTTTGAGGATCGAAAGCATTTCGCATATACCAGTATAGGGAGTTGTAAGATCTGCACTATGTTGTTCGTAATACGCCACAAAGTCCTTTCTCAACTCCAGTACTTTTGCTTCGCTTCTCTCCTGCTCAGGCAAGGCTCGTTCGATAAGCTTATTTATACCATTACCAACAAAATAGCGGTAAGCGTTCAACTCATGTTCGGGATAGCCATGTTTAGACAAAGCATAGTTTGTACTGGCTGCCAGATCATCTATCGTGTTTAATAATGTCCCGTCTAAATCAAAAATTACTAATTCTATCATCTTACTTCTTCATTACCTTTTTCGCAAAGATAATGTCTTTCGCCCATTTACTCCTTATTTCGAATAAATGGCTTTATAATTAATCGTAAAGAAAGATCGTACGTGATATAACTCCAAAGCCAGTTGATAAAAATAAAGAGCCTGTTTTTCACACCGACAATAGACATAAGATGCACAAAACACCAGGCCAACCAGGCGATTACACCCTGTAGTTTCAACTTTCCGATACGAGCAACGGCAACATTGCGGCCAATAGTCGCCATCGAACCTTTGTCTCTGTAAATAAAAGGAGGAGGTACAATATACAACTTATGTATATACAGCGATTGTGCTACATATTCGCCCTGCTGTATAGCTACAGGAGCAACCTGAGGGTAACCTCTGCCATCGTTTATCTCGGGCTGTAACCCAATATCTCCAATGGCATAAATATTTTTCTCTCCACTCACTAAAAGATGTTTATCTGTAATGAGCCTGTCTCCTCTACCCCACTGTTCGTTGGTAAAACCTTCCAGTTTATTACCACATATACCAGCCACCCAGAAAACACTCCGGGTATTAATTTCCTCTCCGTTACTTAGCACCACCTTGTTATTCTCA
>JBOFXU010000391.1:0-5667 GCA_051654305.1 Bacteroidales bacterium
CCATATTTGAAAATATTGAGCAACGGAAGCAGACGCAGAATGGATTGGATTCCACCGGCTGCTATACGAATCTTTCTTTTCTCCTCTTCATGAATGTCGGCAGATCCTGTTTCAACGGCATAAGCATTCGAACTGTATCCGGTGCGATATCCATCTTTCGCAATCGAAAGCGAAAGAATAAAATCATCCAGCAGCGTGTCTTGCGGCATTTGAAAGTAGAGATTTGTGCGAATAGCAAAAAGCTCACCTGCGGCACCCACCACTGAATAGAGTCTGTAGTCCAGTTCTTTCAGTTTTGATTCGTATTTCCAGTATAGTCCTTCGCCTACCGAGTTTGAATTCGCCTTTTCATCCATCTGAATCCGTTTTTCCCCGGCAACACATCCCACCGAAGGGTCTGTAAAGAGGGTCACGATTTCAAGAATAGAATCACTGTTCAACATCGTATTGGCATCGGTGAAGATTGTTATTGGCGTTTTAACTAAAGGTACAGCGCGATTTATAGCCGCAGATTTTCCTTTTCGTTCGGGTTTGTGCCAGACGTTAACTTCGGGGTACTCAGCCAGTCGCTCGTTTGTCCGATCGTTCGAGCCGTCTGTTACCCATGCGATATGAAGTTTATCTTTCGGATAGTTCAGAGCCTGGCAGTTTTTCATTTTCTCTGCAACAATCTCTTCTTCATTGTAAGCCGCGATCAGAAGAGTAACCTCCGGTAAATCTGAAGGTCTTTGCAGAGGAGGCTTTTTCTTAAGTGCCTCTTTTATTTTTACCATTATCCAGAGGACGATTCCATACCCGATATAGGTGTACAGAACGATACAAACGAGAACGATAAATAATATTTTCATTGTAAATTGTAAGGTATTGGTTAGTTAAGTTTATAGTTCAGGGAAACAGGTATCAACTACTTTTCTCATCTGGCTGTTCCAGGAAAGCAGAGGGTTAATGGTCGCTCTAATTTCTCCGGGAGTCATCTTAACCGATTCATAAAACTGGATGATCGCACCTACCTGTACTGCTGTTTCATCTGCCGGTACTTTGAATACATAGGATTGAGATTCAAAATCAGGGTCTGTTTCAGAATAGAAGAACGGGATTCCTCGGGCTGCATATTCTCTGTTTTTCAGTGGCTTAATGATGCTTATTCCAGACCGGTGCCTGCCAAGGCTACCCACGGCAATCTGACACAAGTTGAAAAGTTCATCAAGACTCTCTCCCGACATTGGTCCGTGGAAAATAACGTACTCCGAAATACCCAGGGAGATTGCAAGTGCCCGAAGCTCTTCGCCCGAAGCGGTTGTTGGTTTTCCGACAATATGCAGATAAACCGCTTTTGCAGGATTAGACCTATAGAAATCCGAAAGTCCCTGAATCATCCGGTCAAAGCCATGCCAGTAATGAAGTTCACCCACCGCAATCAGATCTATTCTTTCGCTTTGTCTCTCCTGGGTCAGCTTCACCGGTATTCGGTCAAAGTCAATCCCGTTGGACAGCCGAATCGTTTTACAACCGTAAATTTCGGGATGATCTGTAAACGTACAGATATAATTCAGCTGGTTTCCGAGAGAATTCCGGTAGGCTTTATCGATCAGATGTTTTATGCGATCTTCTGTGCCGGCCTCTTTAAACTCATGATCATAAGGGTACGTAGGGATTTCAAGAACGATGGAAATACCTTTCTTTCTCAGTCTTTTAGCAAAGGAGACCAGAAAGGGATTTGCATTGGCATAGTGGCGAATGTATACAAAGCTGATTCCATTTTCTACAATATACTTTTCAATGGATTTGTAGTCGTACCTTTTCAGAATCTTCGATTTCATACCGATTCCGAAGGAGTGTATAATTTCCTGATCGACCTTGATCAGACTCTCCCCATTCGGGGCAACCTCCTGGTAACATAGTTGTGTAGCCACACCACACCCGTTCAGGGCTTTCACCTGCGAGTGTATTTTCTGAGTTATGCCACTGTAGTCAGCAAACCCGTGAAAGACAATATAGAGACCTTTTTTATCCCCCATGATGACGGATTTTATTAATAATTGCTTTTAAGTCATAAGCCTTTGTAGTATGTACATATAGCAACACAATCGAAAAAGAAACAGTTGTATTAACCATTAGCCGAATAATTAGCGGAAAGATATCAGACACAAGAGTGACTGAAAATAGCGCTCCCGCAAGAATGAGGCTTACTACGATGGGTGCGTATAGCTCTTTCGCAAAAAGCCATATGCTTTGATTGAAATTATACACAAATAATAACACATAGTTCTGTATAAAGTTTATCATATATGAAATCACCAGTCCGGTAGCAATAGCCTGAGTGTTTTTAAAATAGAATACTCCAAGTCCGATGGCAATCACGTTAAGTAAGGACGAAATCACTCCGCTCAGGAACAGTAATTTTGTCGTGTTTGATGCCTGAAAAATAGCTCCGGAAGAGGAGAGTATAACTTGGAATCCAACGGAAAGAGATAGTATCCGGAAAAGTTCTACTGACGGCTGCCATTGTGGCCCGAACACCAGCAGAATCAGCTCTTCAGCCGAAAAGAACAGAAAAGCAGATAAAGGAAATCCAATATATGCCAGGAGTTTTACTACTCTCAGATAGGCTTCAGCGAGGTGTTTTTTATTGTTCTGCATTTCCGAAAAAACGGGATGCATGACTGGAGATATTACTTGTGTGATATTTTCAAGAGGCAACATCATTAATCGGTATGATTTATCATAAAATCCGAGTTGCTGCATGCTCAGAAATTTTCCGATCAGTAGCGAATCTATGTTGCGAGAGAAGAAATTTATGATGTTAAACATAAATTGGAACAGGGAATAGCTATATATTTTCCGGATCGACTCAGTACCAAACCCCAAGCGAAGCCGCAATGGATATTGTGAGTAGTTAATCAGAAAAATGGCGATAGCTGAAAGAACTGGATTGATTAACAGGGCATAGATTCCAGCACCTTTTAATGCCGCGACTACGGCAATGACTCCGGTAAACAGTTGCACAAAAAAGGTTCTCATGGCAATATACCTGAAGCGCTGCTCCTTATATAGAAGTCCATTCGGCACAATATTTAATGCTACAAAGAATAGGTTGAGTGAAAGAATCCGGCAAACCCGCGTCAGTGTCTCCGTCTGATAAAAACCAGCAATCAGGGGAGCACATAGAAAGAAAAGTAGCGCCAGGATCAGACCTGACCAAAAACTGAACGAGAATATACGAGAATAGTCTTCTTGTGTTAACTCTTTCTTCTGAATGATCGCCGGGCCAATACCAAAGTCCGTAAAAATCGAGAAAAAAGCAATAAGTACCGTTGCCACCGACATGATCCCGAAATCTTTGGGGGATATCAGCCGCGCAAGTATAGCTGAGATAATCAAGGCGATGAGCACTCCGCTGTATTTGGCTACTCCTGTGTAGAGAACTCCCTGTACAAGATTTTTTTTAATGGAATCATTATTCATATTTTATTATTTCAGGTTATGTGTTTTAGTGTAAAGACATTAAAGCCTCTTCCGGATCTATACATTGTATTTGTTCTGATGTCTTTGGCTGAAAAAACAGAAGAGTCAGATTTTTCCACTAATTCCGTTTTTCTAAACCTCAGAATGAACGCTGTCCGATTTTCCTAAAGGAGGATGTAACGCCCCGTTTTTTTAATATCTTTTTCCGCGTGAAACGCGGGGCTAATGATTGATTTTTTACACATAAAATAACGATTGTGTATAGGCTGTATAACATATTATCGGGGGCTTTAGTTTGAATTATTTCGTTTAATTATTTGCATTATTTATACATCTGAGAAAGAACAAGATCGAGAGTGAAATGTTTATATTAAAATGTTTCCAAATTCTTTTATGTGAAATTTTATAAATTTAGGGCTATGAAGAAAGATAGATTCTTGTTACCTCTGGTGCTCACGAGTGCGGCCCTCATCCTTGTTCTATTTTCATGTGAAAAAATATCAAGTTTAAGTTCGGTTTCTGATAGTCAGGATTCGATACCAACATATTTCGAATTCAAAACTGTAGAAGATTATACCCTTACAGTTAACTTAAATCACGGGGTAGGTCGTATTGGTCTGACTCGTTTTGATATTTATGATCAATATCCATTTGACCAGGTAGATGGACTGGAAGTCTTTAATACCAAACTTCATCCGGTTTTCACAGGGATTACAGATGATAAAGGAAAATACTCAGGCAAGATACGTCTCTCTACAACGGTCGCAAAACTTTACCTGTACGTCAAGAGTGCAGGTGTTCCTGATTTATTGATGGTAAATATCAACGGAGATGTCGTTCGTTTTGATGTGAATGTTACTTCGAGAGTTGCAACGAAAGTAGATTACTCCACCGTAACTCTTGCCAATGGCTATGCTTTAGCTTCGTGGGATGCAGATGGTGTCCCGGGCAACATTTATACGACTGATGTAATCTCTGCAAGTCTGTTGCAGGATATAAACTATACATTACCTCAAGGGGTAGATCTCAGAACAAGCCATCCTGAATTATTGGGATCATCCGTAGAGTCTAATTTCGTACTCACTCAGAATGCAACTGTTGATATTGTTTTCGCTCACGAAGGAGTGAGTTTTAGGAATACCCTTGGGTATTATACATATCCAACAAACAATCCACCGTCCTCCATGAGCGGTGTCCGAAAAAATATAGTTTTTCCAAATGCTTCCTATCTGAGTTCAGGAGGTGGACTGACAGGCGGTCACCGGATACACTTAAAATATTGGAATGGTTCAGCGTATCAGGATACATTCCCTGCAGGAACAACGATTGCCTGGTTTTTAGTGATAAATGGATTCAATAACACGACAAAAGAAGTCAGCAATGGCTTGTATACTAACTTCTCTGATGCTCGATTTAACGTAGAACTAAGTGCAAGTTTAAGACAGCACATGGTCATGCTTTATGACAATATTCGCAATTTTATGTTGCTCGCATTTGAGGATGTACGGCGCGATAATATTAGCTGCGACCATGATTTTAATGATGTGATTTTCTATGCCGTAACTTCGCCTTCAGCAGCTGTTCAAACAGCCAATGTTGGATCAATACTGCGTGGTACAGATACCGATGGAGATGGAGTGAAAGATGATAACGATCAATTTCCGAATGATGTCAGCCGAGCCTACTTAGTACACTATCCCGGCTATGGTCTTTACGGGACTTTAGCTTTTGAGGATCTCTGGCCTTCACAAGGGGACTATGATATGAATGATCTCGTTTGCGATTATAATATCATCCATTATCTGAATGCACAGAATCTGCTTGTAAGAATTGAGGGTGCGATTCAAGTACGTGCGTCAGGAGCAAATTATCGGAATGGTTTTGCCATGCAACTTGGAGTTACTCCTGAGGTCGTGCAGTCTCTGATTGTAACAGGAGGCTCAGTAACTAATATGACTCTGGATGAAAAAGGTCTTGAATCCGGCCAGTCAAAAGCAAATATTATCTTCTTTGATGATGTTTACAAGTTATTTGATGCCCCTTCAGGAAGTTTTATCAATACAGAGATGAGCCAACCTTTAAGAAGTCATAAGACAATTACATTTGCCCTTCAGTTCAATACCCCTCAGAATCCAATCACAGTAACAGCTCCTCCTTATAATCCATATATTATTATTAAGAGCGGGTCAGGGGAAAGAGTGA
>JBOFXU010000392.1:0-1249 GCA_051654305.1 Bacteroidales bacterium
GTAAGCGCACAAGTACTTGCAAATGTACATTTTCCAATTTTCATCAAATCAATTACAGAGTCTTGAACAACCTCTGTGTACATCTGAAATTTAGGAATATCCTGGTTTTTACCCAAAGCAGCAAGAGTTGCATTAGCAATATTACCTACACCTGACTGAATTGGTAAAAACTCTTCAGGGAGACGACCAGCTTTTAACTCTTCCGCTAAGAAGTTTGCTACATTCTCACCAATTTTAGCTGTAACCTCGTCTACTTCAGCAAATCCACCTACTTCATCCGGCATATCTACAGATACGATCGCCATGATTTTAGAAGGATCAACTTTTACATAAGGGGTTCCGATACGGTCCGTTGGAGAGTAAACAGGAATTTCTCTTCTTCTTGGAGGATCAAGCGGAGTATAAATATCATGAAAACCTTTTAAAGCTTTCGGGTGAGTTGAATTTAGTTCGATGATAATCTTATCTGCCATTTCGCAATAGGTAGGAGTAACACCTACAGAAGAGGTCAGATAGATTTCGCCATCAGCGGTAACTTCGCAAGCTTCTACGATTGCGATATCAATTTTACCGAAGAATCCATAACGAAGGTCCTGAGAAAGGTGAGATAAATGATAGTCGATATATGAAATCTCGTGATTATTCAGAGCTTTACGAGTGTCTCCATTCGATTGGTAAGGAATACGAAAACGAACAGCTTTCGCACGTGCCAGATTTCCATCCAAAGAATCACCGGTTGAAGCTCCGGTAAACAAACCAATTTGATAAGGCTTGCCTTCAGCGTGTTCTTTTTCAGCGATTTTTGCTATTTCGCAAGCAATCGCTTTCGGGCTACCTGCAGCAGTAAACCCACTAAATCCGACATTCATGCCATCTTTAATGAATGATGCAGCCTCGGCAGCTGAAATAACTTTAAATGCCATAACTTTAAGATTATACGGTTATATATATAGATAACTTGTGTTCTGAAATGAATCTGATCAGATTTACTCAAAATTTCCGGGCAAAGATTTCACTGTAAATTATAGCTTTTTTAAGTTCGTTTGCATCAGATAAATTGATCAATGATTTATTATTTTCACATTTAACTGATGGAAGATCATTACGAGTCTCTTCTTTCGTCTTAGAAACGTCCGAGGAGGGCATGAACGTTTTGAACTCCGGATTTACATACTCGTTCTGAGTGGTTTGATCCTTAGCTACAGTGGTATTCGGGTATTCTTGCCGAATTGATTTTCCTTTTCCTTTA
>JBOFXU010000393.1:0-3128 GCA_051654305.1 Bacteroidales bacterium
AGAAACACCTCCTGCAACAGCCACTTCTTTTATACCCAATTCCTTAGAGGCTTTACGTAGCTTATCCATAAGAATATCAATTACAGTAGCCTGCAATGACGCACACAGATCCGCCTTGTTTTGCTCTATGAAATCAGGATTATTCTTCAATTCATCTCTTACGAGATACAAGAAAGAAGTTTTTAGTCCACTAAAGCTATAATTAAATCCAGGAATCTGAGGTTTACTCAATTTAAATGCCTTCGGATTCCCTTCCTTTGCCAGACGATCAACAACAGGTCCTCCGGGATAACCCAACCCCATGACCTTTGCGCATTTATCAAACGCTTCTCCGGCAGCATCATCAATAGTCTGTCCGATAACTTCCATCTCGTTATAAGAACGCACAAGAATAATCTGCGAGTTTCCTCCAGATACTAACAAACATAAGAACGGAAATTCCGGCTGATTCATATCATCCTCTGTCTCCTTGATAAAGTGAGCTAACACGTGCGCCTGCAAGTGATTGACATCGACCATAGGGATACCAAGAGACAACGAAAAACCTTTTGCAAATGATGTTCCCACTAAGAGTGATCCCATCAATCCGGGACCTCTCGTGAACGCAATTGCAGAGAGCTCTTCCTTCGTAATGTTTGCACGTTTTAATGCTGCTTCAACTACAGGAATAATATTTTGCTGATGCGCTCTGGATGCTAATTCCGGCACAACACCACCATATTGAAAATGAACATCCTGATTGGATATTACATTCGACAATATCACACCATTTCTTATCACTGAAGCGGAAGTATCATCACATGACGATTCTATTCCTAATATTGTTACGTCCATATTTTTCAAATTCTTATAGATACGCAAAAATAGAAATTTAAAGCATAACCTCCTCTATTTTGTATTAAATTTAAAGCGTTAGTTTTAAAATAGTAATACCCGGATCTAAAAAAGACTACACATTTAAAAATACATGAAAACAAAAAGAGTTGTATGATAAAAAATCATACAACTCCTATATGTACTGATCTAATCAGTGATTATTTGTTTTCGAAGAAACGTTTGTAAAGACCTTGGAATGCTTGTCCGTGACGAGCTTCATCTTTACACATTTCATGTACTGTGTCATGTACTGCATCTAAACCAAGTTCTTTTGCACGAGAAGCAATACGCTTTTTATCCGCACATGCACCTGCTTCAGCTTCCATGCGAGCTTTTAGGTTTGTTTTTGTATCCCAAACAACTTCACCCAATAGTTCTGCAAATTTTGCAGCATGCTCTGCTTCTTCCCAAGCAATACGTTTGTATGCTTCAGCTACCTCAGGGTAACCTTCACGATCAGCCTGACGAGACATAGCAAGATACATACCAACTTCAGTACATTCGCCCATGAAGTGAGCTTTCAATCCTTCTAAAACTTCAGCATCAACATCAGCCGCAACACCAATACGGTGCTCATCAGCCCATGATAATTCACCTTCTGTTTCAACTTGCTCTTTGAATTTAGTTGCAGGAACTTTACATTGAGGACATTTTTCCGGAGCTGCATCACCTGTGTGAACATATCCACACACTGTACAAATAAATTTCTTTGCCATAGTTTTGTTATTTTTTATTCTGGTTCTGTGTTTGTATATTAATTTAATTTATTCCCATTCTTGCATTTTGCACAACAGCCTTTGTAATACACGTGAATATCCTGCAATTCAAAATGGTCAGGAAGTGCATGAGTGAGGCTTTCTGCATTCAAATCAAAGATATCGAAGATTTGCCCGCAATCAGTACATAGAAAATGTGCATGACTCGAAATATCGCCATCAAAGCGAGCATTTTTAAGTTCGATTCCCAAACAAAGCGCAGCACCTTGCTCTACAAACAGGCTTAATGTATTATAAACCGTTGTTTTTGATAATGTCGGAATAAATGGATAGAGCGATGTATAAATCTCATCCACCGTAGGATGCGTTTTATTCGCTAACAAATAATCCATAATCGCTATTCTTTGCACTGAAGGCTTTATTCCGAATTTCAGTAAGCGTTCTTGTGCTTCGTTGCTGAGCGTAATCATTGATTAATAATTAAAATGTAACTATTTCATTTTTTATTCTGATGCAAATATATAAGAATTTAGATTAGCAGCACAAATAATTGCCCACTTTGGACTAAAATAAAACATTAATTAACTTCTCGAGAATTATCAATAGTGAAAAATAACGATGCTAAATCTTCAAAACCAGATACTACTACTCTTATACTAAGGAGGTTAACATTAAAGACAATCACATATAAATAATAAATTATCAATCCTACCCGAGAGATATCAAATAGAATTCTTACTTTTGAACACAAATAAAACACTCAAACATTATTCATTATGTTTTCTGGAATCGTAGAAGAAGCTGCAACAGTAATTGCACTAAATCAGGATCAGAGCAATCTTCATATCACTATGGAATGCTCATTTACCAATGAATTAAAAATTGATCAAAGTGTAGCTCACAATGGTGTTTGCCTGACTGTGGTAAACATCGAGGGTAACAAATATACTGTAACGGCTATTAAAGAAACACTTGAACGCTCAAACCTTGGTAAACTTACCATCGGTAACAAAGTAAATCTGGAGCGTAGTATGATTATGAACGGTCGCCTGGACGGACACATCGTTCAGGGACACGTAGATCAGACTGCTGTATGTACAGAAATTAAAGAGTCTGACGGAAGCTGGTACTTTACATTTAAATATGATTTCAACAAAGAGATGGCACGTCAGGGCTATATGACTGTAGAGAAAGGATCTGTTTGTGTAAATGGAGTAAGTCTTACAGTGTGTAACTCCCAGGATGATAGCTTTCAGGTTGCAATTATCCCATACACGTATGAATTCACAAACTTCCATCAACTAACTGTAGGCTCTATCGTTAACCTGGAGTTTGACATTGTCGGAAAATATCTTTCTAAGATGATGAGATACGCATAAACATAGAAAGAAAGAACAAGCTAAAAACGGCATAGAATAAAATAAAAGCATTCTATGCCGTTTCATCATTTCGGCCTACTTAACTACCATGAGAATCAAAAACAATTACTACGAACTGATTGTTCTAATACATGGTAATGGCTCAAATTTGATCACT
>JBOFXU010000394.1:0-7039 GCA_051654305.1 Bacteroidales bacterium
TTGAAAATAGTGCAAACAGTTACATAATTCATCCATCATCGACACCAATCACCTACAGTATACCTATAACACATCAAAATTTATATTGGAGTGAGGAAGACATGACTAAGGTCGTAAATGAATCAACGAACTGGAGAAGCAATGTTATATGGAGTGAGCTTTCCGATTCTGATTTACTTCTCGAAAGCCAGGCACATCCTATGCACTTTGATGTTCTAATAAAACCCGGATATTCAGGAAATGCTCTAATAGGTATCTATAATGATCTTGACAATGATGGTGTTCAAGATATAGGTGAGCCTTATTTATGGAGCTATCATCTCTGGATTACTGATTATGATCCAGATCAAAATATTGTATTTGAAACTTCAAAGTTTGATTATCCTGTACCTTCTGGTAGTGTTCATCGAATTCCAGGGGATATATGGCAAGCTCCAGCTTATTCGGTATCTCGTATTATGGATCGAAATCTTGGAGAATTAAGTCTAAATACTACAGCAGGAGGAAATGGTACACTATATTATCAGTATGGTCGTAAAGATCCATTTCCGGCTGTTTTGTTTGACAATATTCAAAAGTCAGTAAATAATTTGTCTACATATTCAAATTCGATTGCTAATCCAGCCACTTTGTATACCAAAAATATTAGTAGTACTACCATATCAAACTATCAGTGGACAACAGAAAGAACCAATTCTAGTTACCTATGGTCAGATGATCCTGCTGCTGAAAAAAGTATCTTTGATCCTTGTCCTCACGGTTGGGTTGTTGCTAAATCAGCAGATTTAACTGATATATTAGCTATGAATACATCTTCTGTTGGTAATTTAATTTCATATGGTGACTTGATTAAATTCCGAAAATTAGGATATATCAGGGCATCTGTACTTGAATTAAGTAGCTCTTTTGATTTCTTGCTATTAATGGGTTTAGCTAATGATTTTCCGCATTTTTCAAAAAGTCTTGATCTGACTAATAGTCAGATGGTCAATTTAAACCGGTCATCCGGAGCTCCGGTTCGCTGTATTCGTCGTCAGTAAATAGATAATAAAACCCCAAAAGTTTTACAAAAACTTTTGGGGTTCATCTAATAATCTAAGATAGCTCCTTTTTATATATTTCTTATCATTGTAATTACTTCCTGAGTAAACTCTTCCGTAGTGAGGCGAACACCACTTGTAAAGTTATGTGATAGGTCACCAGTAACTTTACCTTGGGCAATCACTCTCTCGAGCGCCTTTCTAATTAATTCTGACGCTTCATTCCACTTAATATATTCCAGTAACATTGAACAGGCAAGAATCATACCTGTAGGATTTGCTTTGTTTAAACCAGCAATGTCAATAGATACATCTCTATTATATCCAAATACAGCTCTACCTGTGTGACCATTAATATTGCCGAACGGTACAATACCATCATTACCTGAGATCGAAGTCAGGAAGTGGTCCATGATATCCCCGTCCAGGTTTAATGTAACTACAACATCAAACTTTTCCGGATATGATAGCATCTGCTTCATAAATTCTCCAATTTGCAAATCTTCCACAATCAGCGGAGGCAATCCAGTTGTTTTGTAGGATGCTTTGTTCATATTTTGGATTTCAGCCACATCTCTTCTCATCGATAATATCTTAGCATCTCTAGATCTTTCTACCAGATCGTATGCCCAGTCTACGAAAGCACCTTCTGTCATCGGAAGTCTATACGAGTTGTGTACAATTGTAAGTTTAGATGCATTTGTTTTTATGGCATAATCAAGAGCGGATTGTACAACCCTCTCACACCCGTCTTTTGAAACCGCTTTAATACCCAAAGAAGACGTTTTTGGGAATCTGATCTTATTGATCTGCATATCTTCCTGAAGAAAGCGTAAGAATTTTGCTCCGTCATCAGTATTAAATTTCCATTCTACTCCAGCATATATATCTTCGGTATATTCCCGAAATACTGTAATATCAATATTTTGTGGATTTCTCAAAGGAGTCTTAATACCATTGATCCATCTAAAGTGTTTCATTCGAGCATACAAGTCAAAACTGTAACGAAGAAGTTCAGTATATGATTTATTCTCATCAATGTCTTTCGGACATACAATTCCAGCATAGTAAGTATTAAAAACGTTCATAATCTCATCTGGAAGTGATTTCTTTGTCTTCCTGAATGAGTTCTCGTCAGTATTAACTTCCAACCAGTTTATAGCTCTTTTGTCTGCATAACACTTTTTGAGAGCTTCTCCAGTAATCAGTCGTGCGCTTGTCCATATTTCCTTTCCAGTTGCATCTCCGGTAATTACCGGTATAGTCGGATATTCCGGAACAAACAGAGTTTTATTTTGAACTTCTATCTTATCCATAGCATTCAGATTTATAAATTTGAGTCTATGATTCCTCTACTTTCTCATCAAAAGTAATGATACAACCATACCGTAATTCAAACAATTTCGCTACTCTCTTAGTTCGTTTTTTTATTCAACGATTCGAATGTTTAAAAAATATAGACACATAAAGATAGCACTCTAAAATAGACGATATTATTGAAAAAAATCATTTACTTTGCAACTTGTTCCTAATGTATAATTTAGGAATGTTATGGAGAGCAAGCAGAGTATTTCCTGACAACCCGATATTTTTATTGAAACTGAAATAATTAGTATATATGGCACAACAAGAGGATGTTTTTAAGAAGATAGTATCTCATGCCAAGGAGTATGGTTTTGTATTTCCTTCCAGTGAGATTTATGATGGTTTAGCTGCTGTCTATGACTATGGGCAGATGGGTGTTGAGCTAAAAAACAATATTAAGAAATATTGGTGGGATAGCATGGTGCTATTAAACGAGAATGTAGTAGGTATTGACTCTGCTATTTTCATGCACCCGACAATCTGGAAAGCTTCAGGACACGTAGATGCTTTCAATGATCCATTGATTGACAATAAAGATTCAAAAAAGCGTTATCGTGCAGATGTTCTTATCGAAGATTTGATGGCAAAGTACGATGATAAAATCAATAAAGAGTGTGAGAAAGCGGCTAAGAGATTCGGAGAATCATTTGACGAAGCTTTATTCCGTGAAACAAACCCTCGTATTTTAGAAAATAAAGCGAAAAAAGAAGAGATTCTGGCTCGCTTCACAAAAGCCTTGAATGATAGTGATCTTGTTGAATTACGTCAGATCATTCTTGATTACGATGTCGTATGTCCTATCAGTGGAACAAAAAACTGGACAGATGTTCGTCAGTTCAACCTGATGTTCTCTACAGAAATGGGATCTACTGCTGACGGTGCAATGAAAGTATTTCTTCGTCCCGAAACAGCTCAGGGTATCTTTGTTAACTTCCTTAATGTTCAAAAAACAGGTCGTATGAAGATTCCTTTCGGTATCGCTCAGATCGGTAAAGCTTTCCGTAACGAGATTGTTGCGCGTCAGTTTATCTTCCGTATGCGTGAATTCGAACAAATGGAAATGCAATTCTTTGTACGTCCGGGAGAAGAGCTTGAGTGGTTCGAAAAATGGAAACAAACTCGCTTGAAATGGCACAAGGCTCTTGGATTCCCTCAGGAAAAATACCGTTACCACGATCACGAAAAATTAGCTCATTATGCAAATGCAGCTACAGACATCGAATTCCAGATGCCTTTCGGATTTAAAGAAGTAGAAGGTATTCACTCTCGTACGGATTTTGACTTGTCAAGCCACGAACAATATTCTGGAAAGAAACTTCAATATTTCGATCCGGAGTTGAATAAATCGTACGTTCCTTACGTAATTGAAACCTCTATCGGTGTTGACCGTATGTTCTTGACAGTTCTTTCTGCTTCATATTGCGAAGAAACTCTTGAGAATGGTGAAACTCGCGTTGTACTTCGTATTCCTGCTCCATTGGCTCCTGTAAAAGTTGCCGTGATGCCTTTGACGAAAAAAGATGGTCTTCCTGAGAAAGCACGTCAGATCATTGATAATTTGAAATTTGATTTCAAATGTCAGTACGACGAAAAAGACTCTATCGGAAAACGCTACCGTCGTCAGGATGCAATTGGAACACCGTTCTGTGTAACTGTAGACCACCAGACCCTGGAAGACAATACAGTTACTATCCGCCACCGTGACACAATGGCACAAGAGCGCGTATCTCTTGAACAGTTAGCTCTGATCATTGGTCAGAAAGTAAGCATGAAAGAGTTATTTAAACAAATTGCTGAATAAAAATAACCATAAAGAAAAAAGAACGAAGGGCAACCTTCGATCTTTTTTCTTTCACTAAAACTTTAGGTCACATGAATAAAGGCTGCATGATTTCGTTGGTAATAGGTGGTATTATCCTATTTATTGCGATTGGAATTGTAAGTTGGGGGATCTCTTCTTACAACAAAATGGTTCAACTGGACGAGGGTGTTAAAGCACAGTGGAGTAATGTGGAAAATCAGTATCAGCGTCGTGCCGATTTGATTCCAAATCTTGTGAATACAGTCAAAGGATATGCTACTCATGAACAGTCAACTCTTACGCAAGTAACAGAAGCCCGTTCAAAAGCGTCACAAATCACTGTCGATCCCAATAAACTGGATGCTCAATCCTTACAACGTTTTCAGGCAGCACAAGGTGAGCTAAGCCAGGCATTAGGTCGTTTGTTAATGGTTCAGGAGCGTTATCCGGATCTGAAAGCAAACCAAAACTTTATGGAACTTCAGTCACAGCTTGAAGGAACAGAAAACCGGATTTCAACCGAACGAACTCGTTTTAATGATGATGCGAAACTATTTAATCAATTTATTCGTACATTTCCGCAGAGTTTAGTAGCCGGGTTCGGTGGGTTTAACCAATTTCCTTACTTCCAGGCAGAACAAGGTGCCAATAAAGCTCCTAAAGTAGAATTTTAAACCAAATATCTAAAGATGAATTACAGAATCAATAAAAGCTTTGCTTTTTTCTTAGTAGCCGTAACTTTTATCTTGTCTTTTTCCTCTTGTTTAAACACAGACAATCCATATGACACTTATACTGCATGGATTGGACAAAATGAACAGTTTTTTGACGCAGAGGTTAAGGCATACCAGGATTCAGCGAAATTATTACCTGAAACTTATGTAGTCGATTCAATTCCAAGTAACCAAGGGGGAGGCGTGATTATCTACAAGTATATCACAAAAGGTACAGGAACTGAAAGTCCTTTCTACAATAGTAAAGCAAAGGTATATTATACAGGTAAAAGCCTTAAGAATGGCTCAAATGCAGAGGCCGATATGACAATTTTTGATACAACGTTCAGAATTGTCAACAAACCCGGAAGTAATCCTGTCGTTCCTTTGACTTACGAAGAGATGAAATTTTATAATAGTCCAGCGACTTTTGAAGTAAACTCTCTTATTAAAGGATGGACATATCTTTTGCAGCAATTGGTTGCTGGTGATCGCGTAAGAGTTACCATTCCGTGGTATCTTGCCTATGGTGCTAATTCTCAAGGGGCAATTCTTCCATTTTCTACATTAATATTTGATGTCGAATTAGTAGAAGTAATCAATCCTTGATGATACATAAAAAGTGAAGGTCTTTGCGTTAAGCAAGGACCTTTGTTTTTAAATGACCGGAACAATATTTCCGTCGAATTGTTCTTAATTTAGATTCAATCAGAAATACATATGTATACAGAAGATACAATATGTGCGGTTTCTACTGCACCAGGTGTTGGAGGTGTTGCAGTTATCCGGATTTCCGGAGTTGACGCAGTTGATAAATGCGCAGCAATCTTCCGTCCTTACAATTCCAAAAAGTCTTTGCTGACTCAGAAAGCTTATACTCTTTCCTATGGCACCATCTACAAAGGCGATGAGATTATTGACGATGTGCTTGTGTCTGTATTCAAAGCCCCTCATTCATTTACAGGCGAGAATACAATAGAGATCACCTGTCATGGTTCAATCTATATTCAACAGCAAATTATGCAATTGCTAATTCTTCAGGGTTGCCGTACAGCTACTGCCGGAGAATTTACGCAACGTGCATTTCTTAACGGAAAAATGGACCTTTCTCAGGCCGAAGCAGTAGCCGACCTGATAGCTTCCACTTCAGCAGCTACCCATCGTCTGGCTCTTTCTCAGATGCGTGGAGGGTTCAGTAATGAGCTCGCTAAATTGCGAATGGAGCTACTTAACTTCGTATCTCTTATGGAGCTTGAACTCGATTTCAGCGAAGAGGAGGTTGAATTTGCCGATCGTTCAGCACTTCTAAGTCTGTCTTCGAACATTCAGCAGATCATCCAAAAGCTTGCCGATTCATTTAGTGTAGGCAATGCCGTTAAAAATGGCGTTCCAGTTGCGATCATTGGTGAAACCAATGCCGGGAAATCAACGCTTCTAAATGCATTTCTGAATGAGGATAAAGCAATTGTTTCCGATATCCATGGCACTACACGTGATGTTATCGAAGATACGATCACATTGCAAGGAATCACTTTCCGTTTTATTGATACAGCCGGAATACGTGAAACCGAAGATACCATAGAAAGCATCGGTATCCAGCGTTCTTTCTCCAAAATGGAGCAAGCTTCCATTGTGTTGTGGATGATTGATTCTTCCAGCGAACTCGAGGCGTTAGTTGCATTGGGCGAAAACATCCTGGGCCGAATAGATTCAGCCCGTTTGATTCTCGTTTTCAATAAAGCTGATCTCATTTCGGCAGACGATCTTAGCGAAAAAGCTCAATCCCTTATTAGTAGTCTCGGAAATCAACTACCGTATATAGCCATCTCAGCCCGTAGCGGTATGAATGTTGAAATCCTCGAACAGAAACTGATAAAAGCTTCTCATATTCCGGAGATAGGTCAAAGCGATGTGATTGTAACCAACATACGACATTACGAAGCATTAGTTAATGCCTTATCTTCCATTAATCGGGTTACCGATGGTTTAAGAAATGGAATTTCGGGAGATTTTGTCAGCCAGGACATTCGTGAGTGTATGTTCTATCTGGGAGAGATCACCGGAGATATCTCACCGGACGATGTACTGGGTAATATCTTTAAGAATTTCTGTATCGGAAA
>JBOFXU010000395.1:0-2884 GCA_051654305.1 Bacteroidales bacterium
CCTAATAAAGGGATCTGTGCCGCGTTGAATGCCATAGTTTTATCTTTACTGTGCACCTCGTACAAGGCTATTCCCTTTTTGCTACTTCCGATCCACGTGTCTTCTACATTCAGTCCACGTACCAATCCGATCAGAAATCCCTTCATTTTGTGCGCATAATAACTGTGTCCTCCGCTCAGGTCATACCCCAGAGGATTCGATTTCTCCACCCGTTTAATAAGTTCCGGCAGATCTTTCACACTACTTTGCATGGATATTACGATCATTTCACTGATAATTTTATGCATCAGTGAGTCTACCATGAGCATATTAGATAAAAACAGGTTGGGGTGAATATCACATAGCTTATATGCCATACTTCCCTCCACCAGTTCATACGTAAATTCCGGAGCCTGATCCCTGCCGATCAGCGGATTCAATACTTTCTTCGTTTCGTTCATAGGTTATATACTTATCACTTTTCATATACAACAATGCTGCAGGAGCTATAGTTTGAAAAAAGAGAGGGACAGGTGAATATTCACCCGTCCCTCTCACTATATTGCTTAATAATAAACTATTACTCAGCTGTTTCAGCGTCAAACGATGCCGCAGCAAGACGTTTGTACGTGTTGTATCTCCATTTCGCATTTGCTTCTGCTGCTACGAATAGTTCAGCTGCTTCAGCAGGGAATTGTTTCAATAGAGATGAGTAACGAACTTCACCTTTCAGGAAGTCCTGGAATTTCTCCCATTTAGGCTCTTTAGAGTCAAGGGTAAATGGATTTTTACCTTCTGCTTCTAAAGCTGGGTTGTAACGCCACAAGTGCCAGTAACCGCAATCAAGAGCTGCGCCACCTTCTGCCTGTGATTTACCCATACCTACGCGTAGACCGTGAGCGATACATGGAGAGTAAGCGATGATCAATGAAGGTCCGTCGTAAGCTTCTGCTTCACGAATAGCTTTCAATGTTTGCGCCTGGTCACCACCCATATCAATCTGAGCTACATATACATATCCGTAAGTAGTAGCAATCAGACCAAGGTCTTTTTTGCGGATTTTTTTACCCGATGCAGCAAATTTAGCCACAGCACCTACCGGAGTAGATTTAGATGACTGACCTCCTGTATTAGAGTAAACCTCTGTATCAACTACAAGTACATTTACGTTTTTACCTGAAGCCAATACGTGGTCAAGACCACCGAATCCGATATCATATGCCCATCCGTCACCACCAATGATCCATTGTGATTTCTTGATGATATATTGTGTCAATCCAGCCAACTCTTTGCAGATATCACATGTACATGCTTTCACAAGTGGAGTGATTTTCGCTTCAAGTTCAACTGTTTTCTCAGCGTTCTCTTTGTTTTCGATCCATTCTGTGAACAATGCTTTCAACTCGTCTGAGCAGCAGTCACAAGTCAAACCTTGTGTCATCAAGCGCTCAACACGCTCGCGCATTTTCTCAACAGCAATCGTCATACCCAAACCGAACTCTGCATTGTCTTCAAACAATGAGTTTGCCCAAGCTGGTCCGCGACCTTGCTCGTTTTTCGTGTAAGGAGTCGAAGGAGCTGATCCAGAGTAGATTGATGTACATCCTGTTGCATTTGCAATCATCTGACGGTCACCAAACAATTGAGAGATCAATTTCACGTATGGAGTCTCACCACAACCTGCACAAGCACCCGAGAACTCGAACAATGGAGTTGCGAACTGCGAGTTTTTCACGTTTGCTTTGATGTCTACCAAATGTTGTTTTGATTTCACCTCTTTTGTACAGAAATCCCAGTTTGCCTGGTTTTCCATTTGAGTATCGATCGAAACCATCTGAAGCGCTTTTCCGTTTTTGTTACCCGGACAAACGTCAGGACAGTTACCACAACCCATACAGTCAAGAACGTCTACCTGAATACGGAAAGTCATATCAGCAAATTGTTTTCCAACTGCTTTTAGTGTTTGCATTTCCGGATTTTTAGCTTGCTCTTCCTGATCCAATACGAATGGACGGATTGCTGCGTGAGGACAAACGTAAGCACATTTGTTACACTGAATACAGTTTTCCGGAATCCATACAGGAACCATCGCTGCTACACCACGTTTATCGTAAGCTGCAGTTCCTTGTTCCCATGTACCGTCTTCGCGACCTTTAAATGCCGAAACTGGTAGATCATCACCAATTTGTGCATTGATCGGGCGAACCACGTTTTGTACGAAATCTGGTGCTTCGTTATGAGCCAATTCGAATTTCGCATCGATTGAAGCCCATTCAGCAGGAATATCCAGTTTGATCACGTCTCCACCACGTTCTACAGCAGCGAAGTTCATGTTCACGATGTTCTCTCCTTTGTTACCGTATGATTTAACAATAGCTTTTTTCATTTTTTCTACTGCCAAATCATAAGGAATCACACCTGTAATCTTGAAGAATGCAGACTGAAGGATAGTGTTTGTGCGGTTACCCAAACCTATTTCCTGTGCAATCTGAGTTGCGTTAATGATATAAACGCTGATATTGTTTTTCGCCAGATAACCTTTGATGTTGTCTGGGAAGTGTTTCATAGTTTCTTCTGCACTCCACATTGAGTTCAAAAGGAATGTACCGTTTTTCTTCAAACCACGTGTTACGTCATACAAACGAAGGTATGCAGGCACGTGACATGCTACGAAGTCAGGAGTGTTAACCAAGTAAGTTGAACGGATAGGTTTGTCACCGAAACGAAGGTGAGAACAAGTGAAACCACCCGATTTTTTAGAGTCATACGAGAAATAAGCCTGACAATATTTGTCTGTGTTATCTCCGATGATCTTGATCGAGTTTTTATTAGCACCTACAGTACCATCAGCACCCAAGCCATAGAATTTAGCTTCGAATGTACCGTCTGCAAGTAGTAATTCTTC
>JBOFXU010000396.1:0-4023 GCA_051654305.1 Bacteroidales bacterium
ACTATACAGACTTCCGTTATCCGGTACAGTATGTATTGCGTCCGAACCTGGATTTCCGCGGATTCTGCGGTAAAGTAGCTTCGGGAGTAATCCATAAAGGAGATGAGGTGATGGCATTGCCTTCGGGTAAAACATCGCGTGTGAAAGGCATTCATACGTACGAAGGTGAGATCGAAAAAGCTTTTCCTCCTCAGTCTGTAACCATCACTCTTGAAGACGAAATTGATATTTCACGCGGAGAGATGCTGGTACGTCCGGATAATCTTCCACGTGTAGAGCGCGACTTTGAAGCGATGCTGGTGTGGATGGATGAGACTGCGATGGATCCTCAACAACAGTTTTTCATTAAGCATACGACCAATTTGAGCCGTGTGCGCATCAATAGTGTAGAGTTTAAGGTAGACGTGAACACGATGGAGAAATCAGCGACAGATCGTCTGGCGTTGAATGAAATCGGACGTGTGTCGTTTACATCCAACAAACCGTTGTTCTTTGATCCGTATAAGGAGAACAAGAGCTGTGGTTCGTTTATTCTGATTGATCCGATCACGAACAATACCTGCGCTGTGGGTATGATCATTGATAAGATCGACAACTCGAAGAAGACCATTCTAACAGAGGCTGTGATTGAGGAGATGCGTAAAGGATTCTCTTCGGTGACTGCAGAAGAGCGCGTGAGCCGTTTGGGACAAAAGGCTTGTACGTTCTGGTTCAACGGACCAGATCGTGCGTTGATCAACGAGGTAGCCTACACTATCGAAAGACGTTTGTTTGATATGGGTAAAACAGCAGTAGTGTTGCCAGCATCGAATAATGTGATCGAATCAACGATCTTGTTCAATATACTGAATGATCAGGGTATTGTGGTTATTTGTACTTCAGATGCTCTGACCGAAGAGAAAGAGAATATGATTAAAGACATGAGTAGTATTGATCGTATGCACCCGCTGGTAGTAGATGCCGCAATCATCGGAGCGGACTTTGAAGGGTATATGACAGAACTGACGAATGCAATTGCAGCGTTGACACAGGAGAACTAAAACCAAATTCATGGGTAAACTAAAATTTCAGGATCTGCCGATCACTCCACTGGTGGGAGCCAACTGGAAAACCTTCAATCAGATTATGAAGGGAAGACAGATTGATCCGGCATACAAACGAAAATACTATCTGACAAAAGGCATTTGTCGCATTCTGAGCCTGCTGGCTCCGTTTGAAGAGCGTAAATACAAAAAGCTTCTGGCTGAGAAACAGCTTGAAATGGAGCCCGTATTTATTCTGGGTCACTGGCGAAGCGGTACTACATTTGTGCACAACGTATTGTCGTGTGATAAACATTTTGGGTATAATACGACCTATCAGACTGTATTCCCGAATCTGGTACTCTGGGGACAGGGCTTCTTTAAGAAGCAGATGGCGTGGCTGATGCCCGATAAACGTCCGACGGATAATATGGAGCTGAAGGTGGATTTGCCTCAGGAAGAGGAGTTCGCTTTGTCAAATATGATTCCTTATACCTACTACAACTTTTGGTTTCTGCCGAAATATACACAGGAATACAGCAAGCGTTTTCTGTTGTTTGAGGATCTGACTCAGGAAGAGAGTAAGGTGTTTAAGGATGCTTTTCTGAAGCTGATCAAAGTGTCATTGTGGAACACCGGCGGAACACAGTTTCTGTCGAAAAACCCGCCTCATACGGGACGTATTCCGCAGTTGCTTGAGATGTTCCCGAATGCGAAGTTTATCTATCTGGCACGTAATCCGTACACGGTATTTGAGTCTACCCGTAGTTTCTTTACGAATACGATTCAGCCGTTGAAACTTCAGGACATTTCGGAGGATGAGATCGAAGAGAATATCCTGACGGTTTATAAGGATCTGTTTGATAAATACGAGAAGGATAAAGCCCTGATCCCTGCCGGTAATCTGATCGAAGTGAAATTCGAAGATTTTGAGGCGGATGCGATGGGTATGACTGAGCGTATCTACAAAGAGCTTTCTCTACCGGGTCTTGAAGAGGCGCGTCCTGCAATCGAGAAATATCTTTCGAAGAAAAAAGGATATAAGAAAAATAATTACAGCTACGATGCACGTACCGTGGAGTTGGTAAACAAAAACTGGTCGTTTGCACTTGAGCGTTGGGGGTATAGTCTGTAAGGACAACTCCTAACAATGAAAGAAGAGGTAATTCTGAGTACATACGTGTGCCCGAGGATTACCTCTTTTTCTGTTAGCATGATGAATTATCTCTTGAGAGCATCATATGCTTGTGGCATTGAGATAGTTAATGATAAATATTTCACTATAAATATGTGCCGAATATAAACAAATGCTATTGTTTGTACGTTCTATTATTACAAGTTTTTGACGAATATCTCTATAACTAAACCTTAATACTTTTTTTTATGGCTTATAAAATTGAAGAAATTGAAGGCATTGGTGTAGTAATAGCTGAGAAGTTTCATGCTATTGGAATTAAAACTACATCAGAGTTGTTGGACAAAAGTAAAAGCCCAAAGAGCAGACATGAATTAGCTGCTGAAGTGGGATTGTCCGAAAAACAAGTTTTGAAATTTGCGAATATGGCAGATTTATTCCGTATTCATGGAATAGCGAAAGAGTATTCAGAGCTTCTGGAAGTAGCTGGAGTGGATACTGTTCCTGAATTATCACACCGCGTTCCGGAAAACTTGCATAAAAAACTGGTTGAGGTGAATGAGGCAAAACATCTGACACATCGTACGCCTACTTTACCTGAGGTAGAGAAATGGGTTGCAGAAGCGAAAACGCTTCCTCGTATGTTGGAATATTAGATTTTGATAGATATAAAAGAGGCTGTATGGTAAGTACCATACAGCCTCTTTTGTTGACTGTTGAATGAGACAGAGCAGATGCACTATTTGGTGCTTTCGGTAATTTCTTTCATCTCGCTGACTAATGAGTTTAATTGCTTATTGTAGCGTATTTGAAAAATTAATCCGATAATTAATCCACAGCCGGCGCCAATATACATACCAAGGAGTGTAGGAGTAGGTGCGTTTTGTTCGAAAATAAAGAATAAAAAGATCATTAGAAAGATAGTCGCTAATCCGAAGTAGAACCAGTATCTGGATTCAATTTTATAGCGTTTCATTTTACCTAATAATTCGATAGGCGGGCTTAGCAGATTGATATTCTTCAGAAAATTAATCCGGTAGATCTGCCATATAACAGTAAGACTAAGGACGATCGAGCAAGCAATAGTTATTGCCATAGTTAGTAACCCCATGACTCCGATAAACCCCATGTAGATGAGGCAGCATAGTGAAATACGCAAATATCTTAATTCGGTTTGCTTCATGCGGTCCAGACTTGACTTGAATTTATTGTTAATGATCTCGTTTAGTAGGGATTCATTTTTGATGTCGAGGCTGTCTACTTGTTTGGATAATCTATTCCAGTTTGATTTAATATCTTGCAATTCCATAATGTTACAATTTTATTGATTAGACATTTTTCTGAGCTTTTCTTTTATGCGATTTATTCGGACACCAACATTCGTTGTTGAGATACCGATGATTGTTCCGATCTCCTCATAGGATTTATCTTCGAGGTACAGGAAAATGATTGCTTTATCAAAGTCATTGAGCTGATTGAAAAGTTGATATAGCTCCTGAATCTGTGAATAGTCCTCTGAATCGTCACACATATTTATCTCCTCTTGTAGCGGAACAGTACTTAAACCTTTTTTCCCTTTTCGGATATAGCTGATGCATGTATTCAGTACGATTCGGTAAATCCAGGTTTGTTCCTGACAATCGCCGCGGAAAGAAGAAAAAGCTTTCCATAGGTTTAACAGGCTTTCCTGATAGTAGTCGTTAAAGTCGTCCTGAGAGTTTGTGTATACATAGCAGACTTTGTAAATAAGCCTTTTATGCTTTTCTATCAGCGAAACAAATTTTTCATGTTGAGTATCCATTTATCGCATTAAATAAAATATTGTACACTAAGAGCTTGCGCAAGCATCTGTTGATTATTAATCCG
>JBOFXU010000397.1:0-3061 GCA_051654305.1 Bacteroidales bacterium
GATCCAAACATGTACACAGCACGTATGATGTACCTCATTCGCTCGAGAAATTACAGCCACGGAGCAGCTTACAATCAAGGTGGATGGAATGGTGCTTCTGCAACACTGGATGCTTACAATACATTTACAGTGAGTGCTCTTAGTGGGGATACTCGCAAAGATGAAACCTACTTCTATGGAAAAGTGAAGGGTCCAAACGGTGACTTCATAATGAATGGTGATGCTGAACTTGAATATAAACCCGAGGCCGTAGATGTGGATGTATCCGGATCAATTTATGAAAAGACAGCCGGAGCTCGTATGTTTAAGTACGAAGTAGACATAACGGCTCAGGCGGATGGTCAATTGCAAAATAACGACTATGTAATATTCAGATATGCTGACATTCTGTTAATTAAAGCTGAGGCTAAAGTCAGAAAGGCAAACGGTGCTGCTACTGCAGGACAAGCTGAGTTCGATGCAGTAAGAGGTCGTTCAATGGGTACTTTCAAAACAGCAACTCTTGATAACATTCTTACGGAACGTATGTTAGAGTTTGCCTGGGAAGGTGTAAGACGTCAAGATTTGATCCGCTTTGGAAAGTTCACAAAAGCCATTTCTGGAAGACCTGCATCTGACACATATCGCAACGTGTTCCCTATACCAGCTGAGGTTGATCTTCTAAACGAAAATATCACACAGAATACGGGATATTAATCCTTATACTGATAAAACCAATTAACCTAAGTAGGCTCTGTCCTGCTTAGGTTTACCTAAAATCTTCAACTTAATCAATATGAAAAGATTTATTAATCACATAACCTTTTATCTCCTGCTGATCCTTACTTTAGTAAGCTGCGAAGATAACTCTAACTGGAAAATCTTAGAGGAACCTCCTGTCGGAACTTATATTGTTGGTTCTGCTACTGTATTCACAAGAGCTGGAGCTGCAGCACAACTGCTTCCCTTAAAACTTGACGGGTCAGAATCGTCACCAAATGTTGTAGGTATTTATACTTACCTAAAAGCGAATGGTGACTTCGCAATATCTCACTCATTAACCCCGAATGAATCATCCATGTGGGGTATGGGAGAGAAAATCGGCTCCACTGAAAACAGAGCAACAACCTACAGCCTTGTGAACGAAGGAAAAGGATTTACTGTAACTGAAGATGGTGTATACTTCATCGTTGTTAATACAGAAATGGCTGAATTAACAGTTCTGCCTGTTAAATGGGGTATTATCGGTAACTCTACACCTAATGACTGGAGCAAAGAGACTCCCCTTGAACAGTTTACTTATGACAACGTTCAGCAAGAGGTTACTTGGACAGGTACATCAAATATTAAAGATGGAGAAATGAAATTCAGATATAGTGGCGACTGGGGCTACCATATCAACCTTACAGCTTCTGAAAAAGTTAGACTTTATACAGACCTGACAACAGACAAGAATCTGGGAGATGCCTTCATGGAATTATCAACAGGTGGTCCAAATATTACTATTACAGCCTCCGCTAAATACGAAATTACAATAAAGCTATCTATTCAAACAGGTACATTCTCGGCTAAATTAGTTAAAGTTGGTGACTATAATCCTCCAGTTTTATATCCTGAAAAAATCTATATGGTAGGTGATGCTGCATATGGATGGCCAGATAATAATTGGGACGAAGTTGCAGATGAGCTAATTCCTGTGAATGGTTTAGCTGGTAGCTTCTGGAAAATTGCATACCTAAAACCTGGTGGATTCAAATTCACAATTAAAAAAGATTGGGGTGGTGATTTTGGTATAAGTAGCACTAATTCTTCTGCTATTGGAGAGTATGCAACAGGAAACAACAACATCAACGTCGACAAAGAAGGATACTACCAGATATTCGTTAATCTGGAATCGAAAAAAATATCTATTATTGAACCAGATATTTACCTAATTGGAGATCTTTCTGACGGAGGTTGGGATGGCATATACAACGTAGCTAATAAATTCACGTATGACGCGGCAAGTAAAGAATATGTTTCACCTGCATTCCTAAAAGATGGTAATGTAAGGATGGCTATTAAACACGTAATGCTACCAGACTGGTGGAGAGCTGAATTTAATGTTATAGGATCCGAAATTGCATTTAGAGGTAATGGTGGGGATCAGCCTGCTGTTGCAGGTAAAGCAGGACAGAAAGCTTACCTGAACTTCTACGAAATGACAGGTTCAATCAAATAAACAAAAAATGCAAGGCCACTATTGATCAACAATAGTGGCCTTTATTGGCTAATCACAAAAAGAAACAGACGATGAATAAAATAATACTTTATTTCTTTATCTTCCTCCTAAGCAACATTCAATATATATCAGGACAGGTTATTTCATCGAATCCTGCTTTCGTTACTAATTCTGGTAGTGCTGAGATTATATTTAATGCCGAACAAGGAAATGAAGGAATGCTTAATGCCACATCCTGTTATGCCCATACGGGAGTAATAACAAACAAAAGCACCGGAAATTCTGACTGGAAATATGCTCCTACTTGGGGAGACAATTCTCCAAAATATAAGATGACAAAGGTCGATGCTAATAAATGGAAGCTAACTATTACACCTGATATTAGGGCGTATTATGGTATTCAATCTTCAGATGAAATTGTACAAAAGCTCGCTTTTGTTTTTAGAAACGAGGACGGTTCAAAAGAAGGGAAGAACAAAGACGGAAGTGACATTTTTGTCAATGTATACAAACCAGGTCTGGATGTCGAGCTACTGAATCCAGCTAATAATTCTGTTATTAGTCCAAACTCTGTTATTAACATCTCGTTTATTTCAACCACAACTTCTCAACTTAAACTATTTGTAAACGACACAAATTCTGAACCAGTAAAAACAATTGCAGCAGGCAACGAATTAAACCACACTCTTACCCTCGAAGCTGGCGACTATAATATTATTGCTCAGGCTGAAAGTGGAGGTAAAATTCAACGAGACACATCTTATATCTGCGTTAGAGAATATTCTGTCAGAGAAGCAAGACCAGCAAATATCTCTGAGGGACTAAATTACAATACAGATGGATCTGTGACATTTTGTATTT
>JBOFXU010000398.1:0-3254 GCA_051654305.1 Bacteroidales bacterium
CATTTCCGCAAGAGGAGAAGCAGGGAGTGATTGTTGATCTGGATTTTGCCATTCAGGGACAATACAGCACGAAAGTGAAGCTGGAGATTCTGAATGATCGGGAGATCCGAGGTTTCAAACAAACCAGCTGGTGGGCTTCCAAACAGAAAATCTATTTTCATCTGATTGCCTCTAAACCATTTGAAGCAACGCTTTATGAAAACGATACTTTGACCCAAAAACAGCGTATCGACTCTAAAAGCGGAAAAGCAATTCTTCGTTTGAAGGATCAGGATACAGAACCTTTATTGCTGAAGGTAGGAATCTCCTGTGTGGATTACGAGGGTGCACGTCTCAATTTAAAAGAGGAATTGGAGCATGCTTCGTTTGATCAGACCGTAGAGAAAGCAAAAAATAAGTGGAGTAATTACCTCTCGGTGTTCGAGGTGGAAGATAAAGATACGGAGGAGCTGAAGAACTTTTATACGGCTTTATACCATACGGGAATTGCACCAAACGTATTCAGTGATGCGGACGGACGATACCGGGGCATGAATGACAGTATTCTGACTACTCCTCTCGAAGATCCGGTTTATACGGTTTTCTCCTTGTGGGATACCTTCAGGGCGTACCACCCGTTGATGACGATTATTCGTCCGACCCAAAACGAGGCTTTTATCCGTTCGCTGATTAAAAAGGCTCAGGAGGGTGGAGTTTACCCGATGTGGGAGCTGGCAGCAAATTATACAGGTACAATGATTGGCTATCATGCCGTTTCGGTGATCGCAGATGCCTACATGAAGGGATATCGTGATTTTGATATTCAGGAAGCTTATAAACACAGCTTGAAAATTGCCACTTACGATACTGCAAATATTAATGCGCATCCGTTAGTGGTAGCAGAATTGATGCCACGTGCCAAATACTATAAAAATGAGTTGGGGTATGTGCCATTCGATAAAGATAAAGAGTCGGTAGCAAAAGCTCTGGAGTATGCCTATAACGACTGGTGTATCTCGCTTCTTGCCGGAGAATTGGGCGACGAAGCGAATAAAGAGAAATACCAGCGCTTTGCAAAAGGCTACCAGTGGTATTTTGATGAAAGTACCGGTTTTATGCGTGGGATAGATACTAAAGGAAACTGGCGAGAGCCTTTTAATCCACGTGCATCTACACATAGAAATGATGATTACTGCGAAGGTACTGCGTGGCAGTGGAGCTGGTTTGTGCCTCATGATGTGGACGGAATGGTTGCTTTGATGGGTGGAAAAGAGAAGTTTGTAACCAAACTTGACTCGTTGTTTACCGTTGAATCGACCCTCGAAGGAGAATCGACCTCTATGGATATTTCCGGATTGATCGGACAGTATGCCCATGGAAACGAGCCGAGCCATCATATTGCGCATTTATACAATTACATAGGTATGCCTCACCGCACTCAGGAGCTTCTGGATTCGATTATCTATTCGCAATACTCTCCTACACCGGAGGGGATTTGTGGAAATGAAGATTGCGGACAGATGTCAGCGTGGTATATTATGAATGCCATGGGGCTTTATCAGGTAGCACCAGGTAACCCCGTGTATTCTATCGGCCGACCAATCTTCGAGAAGATGACAGTAAATATGGAGGGAAATCTCCTGACAATTCAGACGAAGAATAATAGTCGTAAAAATAAATACGTAAAATCAGTTTCGTTTAACGGCGTAGCGCTTAAGGAACCTTTTATTACGCATGATCAGTTAAAGCAGGGAGGTCAGCTGACCTTTGAAATGACCGATCAACCGATCAATAAATAAATCGGACTAACGAAGAAACCTAAATTTTAGTTATAATATGAAGAAGTTTTTAATACCGCTGGGATTGTTTTTAGCAATTAACCAAAGTTCAGTATTAGCAAATGATTTGATTAACGAAAATGGTAATGAGGCTGCTTCAACACAGCAAGCAAAAACCATTTTACTGAAAGGTGTTGTAGAAGATGCCATGGGTCCGATTATCGGAGCTACGGTAAATGTTGTAGGAACAAATAATGGGGTGATCACGGATTTTGACGGGAATTATGAGATTACAGTCTCTCCCGGAGATGTAGTGAACTATGCTTATTTGGGATACAAATCACAGGAGATCAAAATTACGGATCAGAAAACACTGAATGTTACTTTGCATGAAGCAACACAGGATTTAGGAGAAGTAGTGGTTACGGCCCTGGGTATGAAACGTGATAAAAAAGCGTTGGGTTATGCTATGTCGGAAGTGAAAGGTGATGCTTTGGTGGATGCCAGAGAAAGCAATGTAGCCAATGCACTTTCGGGAAAAGTTTCAGGTTTGCAGATCATTCGTTCGAACAACGGTGTAGGCGGATCTTCAAAAATTGTATTACGTGGTAACAGTTCATTGACAGGAAATAACCAGCCACTGATTGTAGTTGATGGTGTTCCGATGGATAACTTCACAGGTGGTGTATCTGATGTTTGGGGTAACTCAGGTCCCGATATGGGGAATGGATTGAGTGATATCAATCCGGACGATATCGAGTCAATGTCAGTATTGAAAGGTGCTTCAGCAGCTGCGCTTTACGGTTCACGTGCCGGAAACGGGGTTATCCTGATCACTACAAAATCAGGAAAGACACAAGATGGTTTAGGTATTACAGTGTCTTCTGGTTTTACTGCTGAAACGATCTTCATGGCTCCAAAGTTACAAAGTAGCTTCGGACAAGGTAGTGTAGGTCAGTTCAATCCGCTATCAAACTCAAGCTGGGGTCCGAAGATCGAAGGTCAGACGATTACAAACTGGAATGGTCAGGCGGAACAGCTGAATGCGTATGACAATATTGATAGCTTTTTCGGTACAGGAACTTCTTTCAATGAAGGGGTGTCGATTCAGAAACAGATAGACAAAACGTCATTGTTTACATCGATCAACCGTTCGGATGATAAGAGTATGGTGCCTGGTTCTAAATTGAACAGAACAGCTATCACATTGAGAGGAACAACTGTTTTAGGAAAGAATGAAAAACTAAAACTGGATGCAAAAATCAACTACGTAAATACGAATGCCGACAACCGTCCTATTCAAGGGATCAACTCGTCGAATGCATTCTATACGATCTATAATTTGCCACGTTCGTTGGACATCAACCAGTTTAACAGCCCGATGCTTGATGCGAATGGGAATGCGATCTGGTATGATAAAGGAAATTCTCCTCAGATCAATCCATGGTGGTTGACCGAATATTTGAGAAATTCAGATACACGTAACCGTTTGTTGGG
>JBOFXU010000399.1:0-1125 GCA_051654305.1 Bacteroidales bacterium
CGGTCTTCTCGGGATCCGTAAATACCGATGGAACATGAATACCCCACATCGGTGCAATGATATTGTTGTATGTATCATTAACTCCAATATAGCGTGGTGCCGGTAAATCGATATTGTCCTCCTCCGGAAGTGTATCAAACGAAACAAAACCATCTTTGTGTACCCACAGGGTATCATATTGCTGACCATAGTAGCTGAATTTGAATGGCATAATCACCCCAAAGTAGTTCGGTTTATCTCCAATAAAACTTTCAACCGGAATGAGCGTAGATTCACTGCGTTTATCCACCCAGTCGTAAAGCACCTCCTGAGTTTCATCACTGCGCATAAACGTATAACTTAGTTTTGAGTTTTCAGGATTATAGCCTGTCGCATACACCAGATTAGAGCCTTCGAGACGAACATTTAATTCGCCCTGCCCTTCATTCTTAAACAGAACAGGAACAATCTCTTTTGTACCAGCTGCCTGAGTTTGCTCAAATGCAGTCTGACTGATGTGCAGCACTGGTTCAGATTGAACAGAGTAACTGACTTTCACCGGATGATCCATGTTATCGACACGAATATTTAGATTCGAAGAGAAGTCTCCCACCACAGAAGTAACACAGTCAAAGCTCAACAAATAAGTTGTATTTGGTGCTATCTCTTTTTGGGAAACTGGCTCAAACTGAAGATGAGTCTCTGAAGAAGTAATCTCATTGATCACCATCGGAGCAGTGCCCTTATTACTGATCTGGATTTCACCTTTAAGCGGTTGCGTACGCAAACAACTCAAGCCTTTGATCTCCTCCTTCGGATAAATAAATAACTCAGACTTACCTTCGATATCCATATTCCCTTCGACCTGGAAATGGGCCATCGGAGTGAGCGGATTAGTCGTCAGAATGTTCAGATTCTGAGTAAAGGCACCTTTGGAAAGACCAGCGAATCGCATATCAAGCGTAAGTTCTTTCTCTTCGCCGATTTGCAACATACCCATCGGTTCTGACACCTTCTCAACGACCGTTTTACCCGGATAGAGAATGCGGAAGCTCATCTGAGGTTGGAAATCATCTGTATTTCGATCTCCGTCAATATTGAGCATACGGTCCATCTCGTTGATCACAAACGGATCTGTCGATCCTT
>JBOFXU010000400.1:0-7083 GCA_051654305.1 Bacteroidales bacterium
TTTTCGTCCTCAACGTCCATCACGATACGGTCGAGGGCATCCTTCACCACCAGCCAGTTGGCTCTCTCGTCATCGAGATTACGTCGTGCCTGTGCTTTGGTTCCCTCTTTTTCTCCGATCACATTACGTGCTCCCCGGCCTGCTTTACAGTAGGGAGCCTCGGTCGTAAATGGCTTCACAAAAAGCTCCGCCTTGAGCGTATCGCCCATCGGAATGATCTGCACAAAGATGCGGGCGTCGCCATCGATGGTCTCCAGCGTGGAGTTTTTATCGATCAGATCGGTATAGACCGTGATCACTCCGTTGAGTTTATGCAGCAACTCCAGTAACTTAGTTTTTCCCTCTTTGGGCACCTGGCCCACCTGCATAAGCATGGAGAGGATATTTTGTTGATTTTTCGAGAGGTTCATCACCTTGAGACGCGTGTTGGTCTCCTTGATGAGTTGTACCGACTCGGAGGCATCGTCGAGATTCAGTGCCAGCTGATAGCCCTTTTCGTGTTTCGTAATGGTCAGTTCGGGCTTGAGCTCGACAATCTCTATCGGGATGGCGGGATTCTCAGCCATGAAGATATAGGGGTGACCAATCAGAAAACGTGCCGCATCTTCGAGACGAAGGGTGTACATCCGACGGTAGTAAGAGTCGCGCTCGACACAGTCGGCGATGCGTTTGTCCTGATCCGACATGCCATCCACCTCGTAGGTAGAGAAGCGTTGCAGAGAGACTGATTTCCCTTTACTCCAGACAATTCCGTCTTTGGACTGTTGCTGAATAGGGGTAATCGAGTAATCCTCGTAATCGATCAGATAGGCAATCCGGTAGCTTTTGGCTGCCGCAGAGGCCTCTGCCGAATAGTCTTTGCCGATGAGGGCATTGAGAATCCGCTCCCACTCTTTCTCCACTTTCAGGGCAGCAAAGATGGAAGAGACTTTCAGGTGTTCCTGAAGGGCACTCTGTGTCATGATCTCGTTGCGGGCAGTCGCCAGTTCGAAGGCCAGCCATTTGAGTCCGAGCTCCTCCAGCAGGGGCGCATACGTTTCGGTCTTGATGCCCAGAGAATCGGGCATCTTCACATCGTAGGTGGTCGCGATCAAATGCAGAATCACTCTTTCGACAGGATCGAACCAACCGCGCATACGTATCCCATTGAGCTCCTCAATAATATCTTCGCGGGAGATACCGCTGTTGATGGCCAGCACCGTATAAGTGATGGCATCGGATTTAACCTCCTTGTTTTTGAGAAGTTTAGCAATCACGGGAGCCATTCCTTCATTCTTGAGTTGAGCAAGCGTCTGAGCGTAGCACAACCGGTAGAGGGGCAGATGCGGGAAAGGTTGTTTCACGATCTTCTTCTGCAACTTGAGTCCGGCTTCGAAATAACGAAGGGCCAGCGGGGCATCGCCTTCGATCAGACGAAGCGAAGCAAGGGCAAAGAGTCCCGAACGGGATTCGGGACGGACATTCTCGCGTAAGAAGTTGAAATCGCCCTCGGCAAGTGCTCCCTCAGCCAAAAGAGAGTGATACGGTTCGGGGAAGAGGAATGCTGCTGCAGGGACCTTACGGATACGGTTGATCAGTACTTTGAGGTCAAAGCAGGGATTCAGAAGTTGGTATCTCTCGCGTATCGCCATTTCGACGATACGTTGCAGCATGTTCTTGCCCAGACACTGCTCGATCCCCTGATAGGAAGAACGGAGCAACGCGTGGAAAAGAATAGAGACACAACTCTCCTCTTCGGGATCTGCCTGGAGTTCGAAGTGAAGGCGCGAAAGTGCTTTTCCCTTGTTCTGGAGAAAATCCAGCAGAAAATCGCGCAACGCAATCAGCAGTTTAGAGTCCTTATCGAAGGTGTAATACGACGATACCCCTTTGCTGAACTGCAGGGCATCTTCGTAGCGTACCTCATCGGTAGCCAGCGCCTCGAAAAGAAGGACCTTCCATGCGGGAGTCACCGTACGTGTCCCCCAGTGAGAGCCTTGTGAATCGACCAGGAAATCGTCAATCAGCGATTCCAGATTCACTTTAATATCGAAGTCCCGTTCGAGAAAACGGGAGATTTGTGAGATCTTGTTGGTAGTCACCGGAACAAATGAAGCGGCCAGAATATCCAGAAAGAATTTAGCCGCATCGGGCAGTGCATTATATGCATCCACCGTCGGTAATAGTTTTGAGCTCATATGTAAAGAGTAGTAGCGAACGTTATCAAAAAGGAGAGAAAAGTTCGTTACTGATCTTTTCTCTCCCGATTGTATTCAATTTTAAGTGGTTGCTTTTTTAGCGGTTGACTTCTTTGCCGGTGCTTTTTTAGCAGTTGCTTTTTTAGCCGCAGGCTCTTTTTTCGTGGCAGCGGCTTTTTTAGCTGTCGTCTTTTTAGGTGTGGCGTCTGCTTCGCTCTTTGCCGCTGCTGTTTTCTTCGCAGGGGCTTTACGGGCAGATGTCTTTTTTGCCGGCTGATTTTCGATGATGGTTTTACACTCCTCTAATGTCAGCGCCTTAGGATCGGTTCCTTTCGGAATCTTATAGTTGGCCCCCTGAAAAGCGATGTATGGTCCGAAACGACCATTCAGTACCTCCAGTTCGGGTTCTTCTTCAAATACCTTGATGAATTTTTCGGCTTCCTGTTTTTTCTTGGCTTCCACCAGTTCAATGGCTTCTTCAAGGGTGGTCTCCATCGGATTTGCCCCTTTCGGCAGAGAAACAAACATCTTTCCGAACTTCACATACGGACCAAAACGGCCCACGGCTACGGTCAGCGTTTCGCCTTCGTAATCGCCCACGGTACGTGGCAATTCAAAGTGTTTCAAGGCCTGCTCAAGGGTCATCTCCTCCATAGAGATCCCTTTCATCAGGGTAGCAAACTGTGGTTTCTCCTCCTCCTCGTTCGAACCAATCTGGACCATCGGACCAAAACGGCCGATTTTCACCGAAACAGGACGACCGCTTTTCGGGTCGGTACCCAACAAACGCTCTCCTACTTTACGTTCCTGTTTTGCCGCCAGACTCTCTTCGACAGTCGTGTGGAAAGGTCCGTAAAATTTGGTCAGGGCATTGACCCAGTCCAGTTCGCCCTCGGCAATGCTGTCGAACTCTTTTTCGACATCTGCCGTGAAGCTGAAGTTGAGGATATCCGGAAAATTCTCCGTCAGATAATCGTTTACCACGATCCCTATATTGGTCGGGAAGAGTTTGCCTTTGTCGGCACCTGTGATTTCGGTCCGGAGGACTTCTTTCACCTTCCCTTTGTCTAAGGTCAGTACGGTATATTCGCGTTCCACACCTTCTTTCTCCCCCTTCTCGACATATTCGCGCTGTTGCACGGTAGAGATGGTCGGAGCGTAGGTAGATGGACGACCAATGCCCAGCTCCTCGAGTTTACGTACCAGAGAGGCCTCGGAATAACGCGGAGGTCTTTGCGTAAAGCGTTCGGTCGCTGTGATATTTTTCATTTGCAACACTTCGCCCAAAGCCAATGGAGGAAGTAGTCCGTCTTCTTGTGCTTCCGGCTCGTCGTCGGTCGATTCGAGATAAACGCGAAGGAAACCGTCGAATTTCAGTACCTCACCCACGGCAACAAATTTCTCCGTTGTAGAGGCGATCCCTATGGTCGCGGTTGTTTTTTCGAGTTCGGCATCGGCCATCTGTGAAGCAATAGTGCGTTTCCAGATCAGCTCATACAGACGCTTCTCCTGTGCCGTTCCATCGATCTGACTTTTACTCATGTAGGTCGGACGGATGGCTTCGTGGGCTTCCTGTGCGCCTTTGGTCTTCGTATTGAACTGACGGAACTTCCAGTACTTCTCGCCCATGGTGGAAAGAATCTCTTCTTTCGACGTATTGATTGCCAGATCAGAAAGATTCACCGAGTCGGTACGCATATAGGTAATGTGTCCGTTTTCGTAGAGCTTCTGTGCGACCATCATGGTTTGAGAAACCGAATAGCTAAGTTTGCGGGCAGCTTCCTGCTGCAAGGTAGAGGTTGTAAACGGAGCCGCCGGCGACTTGCGGGTCGGACGGGTATGAATATCCTCAATGACAAAGTCGGTATTGCTACACCCGTTGAGGAAAGTCAGTGCCTCCTCGCGGGTCTTGAATCGTTTATTCAGTTCGGCTTTGAGTTCAACGGTTTCGCCGTGGTTATTAGGCACGAGGAAAATCGCAATCACCCGGTAGGCTGCTTCGGCTACGAAACCCTGAATCTCGCGTTCGCGTTCCACAATCAGACGAACAGCCACAGACTGTACACGTCCCGCCGACAAAGCGGGCTTTACTTTGCGCCAGAGTACAGGCGAAAGCTCAAAACCAACAATACGGTCGAGAATACGACGTGCCTGTTGCGCATTCACCAGGTTGAGATCGATGTCCCGCGGATGGTCAATGGCATTGAGAATGGCGTTCTTGGTAATCTCGTGGAAAACAATCCGCTTTGTATTTTGCGGTTGAAGTTCCAAAACCTCATAAAGATGCCACGCAATTGCTTCTCCCTCGCGGTCCTCATCGGATGCCAGCCAGACAGTCTCAGATTCCTGAGCCTGTTTACGGAGTTCATCCACCAGTTTTTTCTTATCGGTGGGAACTTCATATATAGGTTGAAAGCCATTAGCGATGTCAATACTAAAGTCTTTCTTCTTTAAATCTCGTATGTGCCCGTAGCTCGACATCACCCGGAAGTCTTTTCCCAAGAACTTCTCAATGGTTTTTGCCTTAGCAGGGGACTCCACTATGACTAAATTTTTTTGCATCTTCTCTAAGATTCTATTTCATATTTATTTTTCTATCTGCCGAAAGTCATGCCGGACTTTCTCAGAACTTAACAGTTGCTCCGGCCAGGAAATGTATTCCCTGTGCTGGCAGACCATACCAAAGATCGTATTTTTGATTCAGCAGGTTGTTTGCTGAGATATGTGCCACAATAAAATCGTTGATGTCGTACACGGCTTTCAGTTTCAGCAGACTGGCTGCTTTCATCTTCACGGACACGGGATCCGAGGAGGTTACGACTCCATTTTCGTAGTCCATGGCCAACAGACTGCTTGTTTCTGCTTTTCGCTCGCCCAGAAAGCGGAACGAAAGATCCAGAAGTAAGGGTTTCACCGGACGGTAACCGATGGAAAAATCGGCTGTCATGTTTGGTTGCTGGATGTAATTCATCTGCGTTGCTCCCTGAATCTGAGCGCCCAGATTTAAGCGGCTGCCGATGGCCAGATCGGCTTTCAGTCCGTAACGTACGGACCAGAAATCGGGTGCTACACCGGGTACAAGGAAGAATCCCTGATTGCCCACAAACATCGTTTTGGCAAACACTGCATCTTCATAACGAACAGCGCCTCCAAAAAGTTCTAAGGCCAATGAATTGGCGATCAGCGTACGAACTCCCACCTGAGCATCGAAACGAATGTTGTTCAGCACAGGCATATAGCGCGAATTTACCGGCGTTGCATAGTAGCAAAGGGCATCGCTGTTTTCGAAGGTTGCCAGTTCGGAACGGCCGGTGATGGTTGCATACAACGACGTTGAAGGAACAACATTCCAGTTAATCCGGATCTCCGGATAGATATTGAATCGCTGTGACTGCTCTTCCTCACGGGCACGAAGCAGTGCGGGTGCTGTCAGTGCAGGTAGTTCTTCGGCTTTCGGATTGAACTGCAATCCTACACCTACAAGCAGATCGAAATTATCGAGATTGACCCCGATTTTCGGTGTCACCTGCAGTGCTGTGTTCATCGATGCACCTTTTGTGCCCCACGATGTCACCTGTACCAAAGCTCCTGCTTTGAGGTTGCCCAGAATATTTCCGTAAAGATCGGTGCCAAAATGTACGGCATTCTCGGTCTGTGACGCTATGTTGTAGTCGAGAAACCCGAAGTTCTTCTTCTGAAAGAAGCTATACCCCGCCCATAGTTTCATGGCGTAGGTATCGGAGAAACGGATCTGCGGAATAGCCAGATTCACTTTCACCTGATTGTTCTTGCGGTTCAACCCGTTATCAATCTCTGCGGGCTGATCGGGAGCGAAGGTGAAAACCGGCTGATTAAACTGCGCCTGATTGTAGGCCACATTCGCCAGTAGTCGAATCTTTGAGATCCGCTGATTCAGATTCAGATTGAATTTATTCTGAAACATTTTATAGTTGGCTTTCGGAGCGGATTCGCTCTGGCGGCTTCCTGCGGTATTGTAAAAATCGTACGTAGCACTCAGTTCCGTATCGGGGTTACGCAGAAAAGTGTAACCAAGTGCTGCATCGATATTCCACAGATTCCCCATAGCCAGCGAGGCATAGCCTTTCTGGTCGGAGAACTCCATGTTTGTGCCGATAGCAGCAGGTTCGAGGGGATTGACTTCATACAGAGGTTTTCCGGTCACTGACCAGAAAGCAAACTCTGTACTTTTATTCGCTTCCCCCTTAGGTGCTTCAACCGCCGGGAGCTGAGTGATTTTGGAGGCATCGCGCACGATCGGGGTAAATTGCTTTTCAATCAGCAACTCCCGTTCGATGGTCTCCTCCTGCTTTTCTTTTTTCTCTGTTTGAGCCGACACGATTTCCGAAGACAGAAGAGTCAGCGCAGTAAGTAGAATATATTTGTTCTTTTTCATTAGTTTCTATGAATTGCGTATTAACGAACTCCCTTATCGGGTTTGATTCTTCTCACGCGCCTGGATCTTTTGCAGACGCTCCTCGATTTGTTGTTGTATCTCGTCTTTGGCTTTATAGTTGTTTTTCAGACTCAACAGATACTGCTTCGCCTGGAAATCATCTTTCTTACGGATATAGACATCGGAAAGGAGGATGAATCCTTTCGCCAGCCAGTACTGGTGAGGAGTTCCCTGTTCGATAAATCCGAAGAGTTCCTTCTCGGCCTGTTCGTTCTCGCCTTTTTCATAGTAGCTCAGAGCGACATTGTATTTCGCTTCGGCTCCATAGACAGAACGGGTATCTTTCGCCAGCTCCTTATAGTCGTTCAGCGCATATGCCTCCTGACCGAGGGCTTTGAGCGATTTAGCTCTCTGGAAGAGGGTCTCGCTTTTCACCTCATGACTGATGCCCGGCTCGTTGATGATGGTATTGGCTACGAGCACCACCTCTTC
>JBOFXU010000401.1:0-3441 GCA_051654305.1 Bacteroidales bacterium
AATTCATTGTATGCAGCAACGAGTTCATTTTGAACTTGGATATACGCCTGATATTTTGTACCGCGGTCATTTTGCAGTGAAATAACGTGCTTAGTTGTAACTTTCTGTGGTCCGAAGAACGGCACATCTACAACTTCACGCTCAGGCAAATTTGGATCGTCGTTTTCATTCTTGATGAATTCAACGGCCTTATCTTTAAGCTCGTTCACGCCTAATGGTTGACCATTAACCATTAACTGGTCATATGCATTGATCAACACCACCATAACGTTACGCTCTTTGATATCAATATCTGTTTTCTCTTGATCTTTAGGTACAGGAGGCGGAAGGCGACGAGCCAAACCTTTATCTGTATCCATAGACGTTGTGATCAAGAAAAAGATAAGTAACAAGAACGCAATATCGGCAGTTGAACTGGCGTTAATTTCAGGTACTTTTTTCTTGTTTCTTGCCATGTTGTTGTTTCGTTATAAATTCGGGAGACGAGCTCCCGAATATTTTATTTTTTAATCAACTTTGATACGTTTGAGAAAAGGACAAGAACAATAGCTACTCCAATTAAGAAATAAGTAGAGTAAAGCATCATGTCCGCGATTTTCAATGTTCCCGGAACATTGTCAAGTCCGTCGTATCCTGGCAAGTTAAGTGGAGTACCATCACCCAAAGTGTAAGCACCACCTAATACGGCAACAAACAGAGCAATATTAACAACTGTACCTAATGCTTTTTTCGGAGTGTCTTTTACCGATACCATGAACTGGAACAAAGCAAAACCTGCTGTAGCAATAACTCCAGCAATGATTAGTGCATAAGCCCATTTCAATAACATCTCTGTATTTACCGGCTCCAACATCTCTGCATTCGGGTCAACATACCCACCACCGTAGTACAATCCTAAGACTACTACAGTAACAGCAAGCATGGCATATAGAACCCATTGTGCAATTTTACTGATTGACATAGTCTGTATTATTTTTTGTATTTAAGATTGTATTTAATAACAAGGTCAAGTAGAGAGATAGAAGAATCTTCCATATCGTTAAGGATACTTTCTACTTTAGCAAGGATGTAGTTGTAGAACAATTGAAGGATCAATGCAACGATCAAACCACCAATTGTAGTAATCAAGGCAACTTTCATACCACCCGCAACAACTGTTGGAGAGATATCACCTACTTGTTGGATTTTGTCGAATGCCTCAACCATACCGATTACTGTACCCAAGAATCCTAATGAAGGAGCCATTGCGATAAATAGAGTGATCCATGAAAGACCTTTCTCCAATAGACCAGCTTGAACACCACCATAAGAAATCACAGATTTCTCAACTACGTCGATACCGTAATCCATTCTCATCAAACCTTGATAGAAAATAGAAGCTACAGGACCTCTTGTGTTACGACATACTGTTTTTGCTGCTTCAACATCACCTTTGTCAAGAGCTGCTTCAACACCAGCCAAAAGTTTTTTAGTGTTAACCTCAGCAAGGTTCAAATAAATAATTCTCTCGATAATGAATGCCATACCAAAGATAAGAGCAATCATTACGATAGACATAAAGAATGCGTTACCTTCAATAAATTTAGTTTTCAAAGCTTTGTGAAGACCACCTTCTTCGCCAGCTGGGATAGCCGCTGCATCTTCAGCCGGAGCTTGAACTTCCTGAGCTGCTGGAGCAGTTTGTTCAGTTTGAGCTGCTTCTTGTGCTACAACGAACTGAGTTGTTCCCATCATAAGGAAACCCGACATTGCTAGAATTGCAAATAACTTTTTCATCGTTCTTTAATTTTAGGTTTGTTTTATTGGTTTGTTATTATTAATTATTTTCTCTTTTAGTCTGTTCAAAAACAACAGATTGCGGAGTGAGGGGGATTCGAACCCCCGAAACGCTTTTGGCGTTTACACGCTTTCCAGGCGTGCCTCTTCAACCACTCGAGCACCACTCCCTTTAATTTGAGCGGAAAAGTATAAAAATATTTTCACATTCTATATACTATTCCGCCACAAATGTAAATAAATTTCTTTCGACTCCTACTTTTGGTTACAATCTTTTGCAGGCAAAACTGAAAAAAATGAACTTTTCTTGAAGAATCGTCACTTTTTGTAGCTAAACTCTTCTTTATCTCAATAGCCGAAGTGCATTCATCGTTGTCTGACGACCGATCTCTTCTGGTGACACCCCATAAATCTTGCTCAAATGCTCGGCCACCAGGGTGAGATAAGCAGGATGATTACGCTTTCCGCGGTAAGGCACGGGGGTGAGATAGGGCGCATCTGTTTCGAGTACGACTCGCTCGAGAGGAACAGATGCCAGGGTCTCGCGCAGGGTACTGTTTTTGAAAGTTACCACTCCGTTTATTCCAAGCAGAAAATCGCCGGAGTCTAAAATCTTTCTGGCATCCTCTTCGCTTCCACCGAAAGAGTGAAATATACCGCGCAGATCATTAAATTCATTGACGATTTCTAACGTCTCCGAAAGAGAGTCGCGCGTATGAATCACCACAGGTAAATCCATCTCTCTTGCCCAGTTCAACTGGGTACGAAAGGCCTTACGCTGCTCCTCAATCCGCTCCTTACTCCAATAAAGATCTATTCCAATCTCCCCTACTGCAGCAAATGAGTAACGCTCAAACCAGGTTTTCACCTCAGACAGTTGCTGTTCATAGTTCTCCTCCACACTCGTCGGATGTAATCCCATCATCATGCGGAAATAGTCCGGATCTTTCTGATAGAGATCAAGCATTGGCGAAATACTCTCCAAATCGACATTCGGAAGATAGATACGACCTACTCCACTCTGTTTTGATTCCAGAATGACCTGATCTATATCTTCATTGTAATCCTCCTGATAGATATGCGAATGAGTATCTATGTAGGTATATTTTGTTGTATCCATTACGATTCTCTGAACATTAACTGATAAGCCAGCTCTTTCAACTCCTCTGTCTTTTCTGATGAAACCGTCATTTCAGAGAGTGAAGAGATTGCTTTGTCATAGTAATACTTCATTTGCTCTTCGCTCTTTTGACGAAGACTCAATGCGTCATAGATAGCTGTAACTGCAGCAACCTTTTCGCTTCGATCAAACTCTGCAGCACCAATCCACGCATTCAGTTCCTCTTTCATAGCCCCCTCAGCATTCTGAAGTGCACTGATCAACAGAAACGTTTTTTTGTTGGAGGTGATATCTCCGCCTATATTCTTCCCAAACTTGGAAACATCGCCATATACATCCAGCAAATCATCTTTTAACTGAAAAGCCAGTCCGATAGACTCCCCAAAACGATACAACAAATCGGCATCGTGCATAGAGGCTCCTGCTTGAAGTGCTCCCAACTTGAGAGCACATCCTAAAAGAACTGCTGTTTTCAGACGGATCATCTCCATATATTCAGCAACGGTCACGTCATGACGGCTCTCAAAATCCATATCATACTGTTG
>JBOFXU010000402.1:0-22685 GCA_051654305.1 Bacteroidales bacterium
CAATTGATGATTATGCTGTTGGGCAAGTGACGATCACGGAAGCTGATGTGAATGACATCAAAGCCTACGGAGCAACCAAGCCTACTCCATCTTCACCGGTGATCTCGTATATTTCTGCAAATAGTGCTGAGGCATTTAAAAACAAACGTATGGTTGAAGGCTCCTTTAATCAGGGTATTACTGATAACGGTCAGACTAAAACCATTTCTCATACCAACTGGAAAAATGTCGTGGTATTTGAAACTTACCGTGGTAGCGAATTAATTGATGTAGCTATGGTAGGAACCGGAAGTAGTAATAATTCTTCAACACATGTAAGATATCCTGACGGAGCTACACGCATCGAAGCTGTTTCTTGGAATGGAGATCGCACATTAGTGTTTGGACAGAGATAAGAGGGTATAAATCTCAAAAAAAAGAAACCGGAGCAGGATTGACCTGCTCCGGTTTTTTCGTTAGAAATATAACGATATTTCTTTCAGAGTATAAATAACTCAGAAAAATAGCTTTCTACATGTGAATGTGTGTCCCCTCCGATCCTGTCAGATCATCAGCACGAGTGATAATCACCTCTTTTACACCCTCACGAATCGCCTCAAACGCATTCTCCAATTTCGGAATCATACCTCCTTTTACAACCTCCTGCGCTGCGAGAGCTTTAAAATCGCTCGGTGTGATGCTTGTGATTACACTATCATCGTTGTTCTCATTTGATAAAACCCCTTTCTTCTCGAAACAGTACACCAGCGTCACATCAAAACGTTTTGCAAGCGCTTTAGCTGTTTCTCCAGCAATCGTATCCGCATTTGTATTGAGAATATTCCCCTCTCCATCGTGTGTCAGCAGAGCCATAACCGGCACAATCTGCATCGAAAGTAGTGAGCCCAACATTTCAGAATTCACATCTTTGACATCTCCCACAAATCCATAATCTAGCGGATTTGCCGGACGCTTCACTGAACGGATTGCATCCAGATCGGCACCTGTAAGACCAAGCGCATCTATGCCAAGAGCTTGCAACCCTGCGACAATATTTTTATTTACCAGTCCACCATACACCATGGTTACCACCTGGAGCATTTCGTGGTCTGTCACACGACGGCCATTAATCATTTCAGTCTCGATTCCCATGCGAGTAGCAAGAGCTGTAGCCGATCTGCCACCACCGTGCACTAATAGTTTCAGTCCTTCGATTTGCTTGAAATCCTGAAGAAGCCTTTTTAGGGATTCTTCATTTTCAACAATTTTACCGCCCACTTTTATCACGGTAAGTTTCTCTTTTCTCATAAGGTTATCTTATAATTTGTGTATTTCAGTTCTTATATCTACCATCCGCTCGTAGCACCACCACCACCGGAACGTCCACCGCCGAAGCTGCCGCCTCCAAATCCACCACCGAAGCCTCCGCCCCGGTTGTTTCCACCGCCCGTAGGGACAACAATAATACGTGGTATCTGGTATTGCTGAACCACTTTATGGTGACAATGCTGACAGAAGTAAGTCTTCTCTCCTACTCCCCCATAAAATGGAGTGGCCTGATGTACTACTCTGTCACTACTTAACCCATATGTTTTCGCCTGACAACTTGGACAAGAAGAATAGTGGGTCACCGCAGAATCGTAGCGATAAATCTTTTTGTTTCCACACGATCCGCACAACCAGACATCGTAATCGACACTATTGATACGCTCTTCGGCCTGTTCTCCAGTTGTGAGAAAGCGATCATCTTCCTGCTCATTGAGCTTTCGCATCGCTCCACTACATTTATCACATTTCGGATGAGTATTCCGCAGGCGCTTCAACTTCGGAAAGAAGTAGAGTAGAAACAGTACCATCGTCAGCGGAAAAAACAAAGTAAATCCGAGTGCTGGAACACGGTATTTGAGTATTGCCCGATATTTATCATAATTCGCCGGATAGTCCTTTTTATTCAGGGTGATGATCATCGAGATCACAAAAATAAGAGTGACCCCGGCTGACAAAGCCAGATAAACAGGCAATATACTTGTTGTGTACTCCTGACCCGATGATGACTCAGCGTACAATTCAGAGCGAACCTCCTGATCTAAAAGCACCTTCTCAATACGATCAACTCCGGCAATCATTCCGTTTCCGTACTCTCCTGTTTTAAAATATGGAATCATATTCTGCATTTGAATACGCTTGCAAATCGCATCGGGAAGTACCCCCTCCACACCATACCCGGTTTCGAAGGTGATCCGGCGCTGATCATTCACAAACAAGAGCAATAATCCATTGTCTTTTTCTTTCTTTCCAATTCCCCACTTCTCAAACAAACGGGTCGCAAAGGGTTTTATCTCTTCCGTTCCGATGGAGTTCACCAGAACGATAGCTATTTCTACGGTCGTTGAATCTTTTATCCGTTGAATTTTCTGGTTCAATGCAGTAACTTCCTGCTCTGAAATGATTCGATCAGGATTTGACACATAATGTCTGGCATCCTGTAGCTGAACATTCGGAATATTATCTACCGTATAGACCTGAGCTGAAAGCAAGGCGGATAGCGATAGAAATAGAATAAATAGGACTTTCTTCATATTGATTGAATTTATCGTCTATAATTTAATTAAAGTGCCGGCAGACTCATCCCATTGATCTTGCGATAAAGATCCAGAGCATATACGTCTGTCATACCGGAAATATAGTCGAGAACAGCCTGTACTTTCCCGTATGTATCGGGAGCATCCATCTGATATTGAGAAGGCACCCTGTTCAGCAATAGTTTTGAATAGGCCTTCTGAGGATGAAGCACCGCATCTGTAAGCTTTTCGAGCAGCGTTGCTATAATCTGATAACCTGCCACCTCAATATCAAGCACATCGGAGGAGGCATAGATCTTTTTGAATGCAATCCGCGTACACTCACGATACGCTTCTCGTGGTCTTTCGGAGATCTTATGAATAAGTGCTCCCTGAAACTCCCCCTTAAGGATCGTATCTTCTTCCTTTATAAAGACCCGCGAACACTCATCTACAAGAAGTCCGATAACAGACGATCGCAAATAAGCAACCTTCTCATTGATATCTTCAATATACGACAACGAACGATTGACGCGTTCAAGCCGTTCTGACTCAAAGTAGCCTTTGAGCAGTTCGAATGTTTCTTCCGTAGTAAGTATTTTCAACTTATGCGAATCTTCAATGTCCATAATCTGGTAACAAATATCATCTGCCGCTTCTACCAGATACACCAAGGGGTGACGCGCATACGAGAGAAACGGTGCATCTTTACGAAGCATACCCAACTCCTCTGCAATTTTAACAAAGTCCTCTGACTCTGAAGTAAAAAAACCGAATTTATTTTTTCCGCCCGCTAATGAAGACGAATAGGGATATTTCACTATGGATGCCAGGGTGGAATACGTGAGCGCAAATCCGCCCTTACGGCGTCCATTAAACTGATGTGTCAATAAGCGGAAGGCATTCGCATTCCCTTCAAAGTGAATTAAATCGTTCCACTCCTCCTCAGTCATCTTCTCGCGAAGTCCCATTCCTTTTCCTTCCAGAAAAAAAGAAGAGATCGCTTTCTCTCCGGAATGACCGAAAGGAGGATTTCCTAAATCATGTGCCAGACAAGCGGCAGCCACAATATTTCCACATTCGTAGAACAACTTATACCAGGGTTCTGTTTTGCTGTACTTGTCCTTGATTCCGTGGGCTATATTGTTTCCGAGAGACCGGCCAACACAGGCAACCTCCAGACTATGAGTTAATCGGTTGTGGACAAATATATTGCCTGGCAGTGGAAATACCTGCGTTTTATTTTGAAGACGACGGAAAGGTGCAGAGAAGATCAGCCGGTCGTAATCGCGCTGAAATTCCGTACGATCATGCTTGCGATCACTACTCCATCCTTCCATACCGAAACGTTGAGCCGAAAGAAGTCGGCACCATTCCATTCTTTTCATTTCTAAAATATTGATAAGTTCTGTTTGGGCAAAGGTATGAAAAAATAAAAATTCATTACATTTGCTTCGATAAATAACAATGGGAAAGGATCAAAGATATTTATTTTTAGATATTTCCCGATAAAAATCAAATCAGAAATGAAAATTAGAAAGTCCGTCATGCTACCGATAGCTCTGTTAATCTATCTGGGAGTTATTTCTTATATGTCATATCCGGAGTATAAAGAAACCCAGAATCATCTGGAATATTTCGGAGTCATTGGAGGAACAATTGCTATCATCGCGGTATTGTATTTCTTTTTACGTAAGCGCGAAAGACTGAGTGATCACAAGAGCAGACGTCGTGACGCATCATTTCGCCGACGATAAACCATCTTTTTTTAATAAATGGCCAAGAAGAAAGTAGTAAAACGTAAAGCCACAAGGGCACGCAGTAAAAAGAAAAAACCATTCTGGGACGGTTATAAACTCTCCTATCTTGTCTTACTAATTCTGCTATTCATCGGACTTTCTTATCTGAGATCTCAGAGCAGCGAAACTGAAACAGTAGAATATGACAATAATTTTGAAGAGTGGACCCTACCCGAATCAACTTTAGATGGCTACTCCGAACAAATCATTCCTCGCAAAGGATACACTGTATCGTACAATTCGGACTACTGTAATCCGAACTGGGTGGCTTATGTGCTTGAGAAAGGGGAACTCGAAGCACCAAAGACCAAACGAACGGATAGATTCATCAAAGACCCTGAAGTCTATATGGACCAGGGCGGAAATGAGGACTATAGCCGTAGCGGATATGACAGAGGGCACCTTGCTCCTGCTGCCGATATGTCATGGTCACCAAAAACAATGTCAGAGTCTTTTTACTTTTCGAATATGTCGCCTCAAAAACCTTCCTTCAACAGGGGGATCTGGAAGGAACTTGAGGACCTTGTCCGAAAATGGGCTGACAAAGAGAGCCTTTTATTAGTTGCAACGGGACCTGTCATTCAAAATGATTTGCCTACAATTGGTCCAAATAAGGTAGCTGTTCCGAAGTATTTCTACAAAGTTATCATCGACCCGGTCGGTCCTGATAAAAAAGGCATAGGTTTTGTTATAAAAAATGAAGCCAGCAAAAGAAAACTTCATTCGTATGCGGTAACAATCGACAGTGTTGAGCGTCTGACAGGAATAAATTTCTTTGAAGCGATGCCTGACCATCTCGAAGAAACCCTCGAAGAACAGCTGGACAAGGGGGCTTGGAAGTGGTAGTTCTATCTTTTTTTACAAAAGAGTTTGAGAATAAAAAGAATAGAGCTATTTTTGCATGCTAATTGCTGAGAATACAAAATAGTTTTTAATTAAATATACCGTCAAAATGAACGTTTCACAACAAAACATTGACAGCGTAAGCGCAATCATCAAAATTGAAATAGTTAAAGCTGACTATGCAGAGAAAGTAGAAAAATCTTTGCGCAACTTCCGTCAAAAAGCAAATATCCCAGGATTCCGTAAAGGAATGGCTCCAATGGGTATGATTAAAAAAATGTACGGAAAAGCTGTAGAAGGCGAAGAAGTGAACAAACTTGTTACTGAAGGTCTTTTCGGACACATCCGTGAGAACAAAATAAATATCTTGGGAGAACCACTTCCAAATACAACTGAGCAAAAAGAAATCGACTTCGATAAAGACGAAAACTTTGAATTCTGTTTCGATATCGCAATCGCTCCGGAAATCAATGTAGCTCTTTCTACTGAAGATAAAGTAGATTTCTACAACATCGAAGTTTCTGACGAACTTGTTGAAAAACAAATCGAAATGTACGCTCAGCGTCTTGGTCAGCCTGCTAACTTCGAAGTAGTTGAAGACCGCGACATGGTGAAAGGTAACCTTGTAGAAGTGGACGAAAACGGTAACGCAGTTGAAGGTGGACTTACAACTGAAGGTTCTGTAATCATGCCTTCTTATTTCCGCGACGAAAAAGCAAAAGCTGATTTCTTAGGCGCTAAATTAGGTGATGTTATCGTATTCAACCCTCAAACTGCAACTGAAGGTAACGAGTATGAATTGAACCACATCCTTAAAATTGAGAAAACTGAAGTGAAAAACTTCACTGCTAACGTAGCTTTCACAATTACTGAGATCACTCGTCAAATGCCTCACGCTATCGATCAGGAATTGTTCGACGCTGTTTACGGTGCTGAAACATGTGCTGACGAAGCTGCTTTCCGTGCTAAAACTCGTGAAGTTATCGAAGAGCAATTGAAACCTGAAGCTGATTTCAAATTCTGGATCGACGCTCGTGAAGTTATCATGAACAAAGTTGGTGAATTGAACTTTGCTGATGATTTCTTGAAACGTTGGTTACTTGCTACTGGCGAAGGAAAAACTGTGGAGTCTGTAGAAGTTGAATACCCTTCAATGGTGAAAGAACTTTCATGGCACCTTGTTAAAGAATCTATCGCTAAAGCTAACGGTGTTAAAGTTGAAGAAGCTGATCTTAACGCTGCTGCTGAAGCTCAGGTTAAAATGCAGTTTGCTCAATACGGTATGCCTGAAGTACCAGCTGATATGTTGAAAGATTATGTTGCTCACATGTTGAAAGACGAGAAGAGCCGTCGTTCTTTGATCGACCGTGCAGTAGAAGACAAAGTTCGTTCTACAGTAAAAGGTCTTGTTTCTTTGAACGAGAAAAACATTACTTTGGAAGACTTCCAAAAAATGTTCGAAGCTCAGGCTTAATATAAACAATATCTGATCTAAGATATAAATGGCAATAAGCTGCTCCATTCCCGGAGCAGCTTATTTTTTTAACCCATAACAACCATTTAAACGCCACCTATGAGATACGTTAAACACATACTCTGCACACTTTTCGCACTGCTGCTGATCTCGTGTGCTACCAAATCTTCCTCTTCTGGAAACACTACTGAACTTCTGCGCATAAACAGCCGCCAGGTCGATTGTATGGGGGTAGGTCCGATGAAGTGCCTTCAGGTTAAATACCTCGACAGATCGGGAGAGGATAAAGAGAACTGGTCCAACTTTTACAGCGAGATCGAAGGATTTGACTATATACCGGGATTTACCTATGTACTAAAGATTGAAAAAGAGATGCTGGATCCGAAAACAGTTCCGGCAGATGCTTCGCGTATTCGCTATAAACTTGTCAAAGTAGTTTCTAAAATAGCCGAGTAGAAGAAATTCAACCTTACACTACCCTAAAAAAAAGGAGGGAAATCATACGATAACCCTCCCTTTTTCCGAATTAAACAAACATAATTAAGAGTTCAGACTCTTTCATTATTACTTAAAGACAGAATCACTTCTGTATATCTATCACATTTTGAATAAGCGGCTTACATCGCCCGCAGCAACTTCCTGCATGTGTTTCTTCACTGACGCGCTCCACCGTATTCGCACCTTTTTTGACGCTTTTCAATACCGTCTCTAATGATACCCCATTACATCCGCAAACAGATGCCAGAATATCTTGCACCTGTGATTTACATCTGCCACATGAGCCTCCCGCTCCTGTCTTTCTGAGTATATCCTCCTCTGTACGCGCTCCGGCAACCATAGCCTGACGAATTGATTTATAGTCTACATTGTTACAATGACAAATGACTGTATCTGCTTTATAATGCATAATAATATTTTATCTATAATTGTATTCATTACAAATATACAAATAGAAATTAAAATAGCAAGTTCACCCCCCGAAATTATCACTCTTTTTACGTGTAACTCCTCATTTGAATGGTATTTTTGTCTGTAATTAGAATAAACGGAATAGAGATGATACGTGATATACACTTATTCAATACTGATTCGGATATGGCTGTTGCAAATAATAGTCCATTTTATATGCCTCCTGCCCGAATCGAAAAAATGAATAGAGATTTAGGTTTTCTGGCTGCCTACTTTGCGTCAGAAGATGATGCCGTGCTGATGATTAAAAGACCAGATAAGGATTTCCTCAAACAGATTACGCCCCTATTTGGATACACGCCTCAATGTTACTCTTTTGGACTGTTGCAGGGAGATGTCCCTGCCTTCCGATCCCTCCGGCCATGGGGTTGGAACCCCAGAATACACCAGGTGTTAGCTCCTGCTAAACCCATGATGGAGAGAGTATTTCAGGAGCACCCTATGTTTGAATGGAGTGACTACCTCCGTGAGATCAGTGGCAAAGGGGTCGTTGTAAAACATCTACCCCGCATAATCAAGAATATCCCCGAGAGTGGCACTGCCATTTTACCTCGCAAAATCACCTCTGTTGATGATCTCGAAGCGCTGACCAAAGCTGAAAAGCTTGTCGTTAAAGCTCCGTGGTCAAGCTCAGGAAAAGGTGTCCGGTTTATGCTTCAGCATGAATTTGCCAAACCCGAACGCGACTGGACAATTGGTGTATTGCGTCAGCAGGGCTTCATCACTGCTGCCCGCTACGTACACAACCATCAGGATTTTGCTATGCAGTTTTATGCCTCTCCCGATGGACAAATCTCGTATTGTGGTCTTTCGCTTTTCTTTACAAACGCACATGGTCAATACCAAGGCAACTATATTGCTTCAGACGAAGAGTTAAAATCTCGACTGAGCAAACTGATCGACCCCAATCAGCTGGATACTGTCCGCGATACCCTGCTCCAATGTCTGCCTGACATTCTCAAAGGACATTACTACGGGTATTTCGGAATTGATATGATGCTTTTTAACGAACCTGATGACCCTCAGATTCGCATCCATCCGATGGTAGAAATCAATCTTAGGAATAATATGGGAATCCTTGCTGCCAAAGTCCGCGACAAAATCGTAGAAGAGGGCAGACATGGCAAATACGTCGTTGATTTTGAGCCTACGCCCGAACTCCTGAAAAATAAGATACGCACTCTTCAGGAGAAATATCCGCTGGAGATCTCTTCCGACAGAATCAAAAAGGGATTCTTCCCCCTAACCCCGCTCTATCCCGATGCCCAATACATCGCATACATCATTATAGAATAAAAAAAGAGAGCTGCATCTGAGGATTCCTCAGACGCAGCTCTCTCTTTTTATTGTGATCGGGAGTCTTATTCTCCCTTTTGATATACCTTTTCACCCATAATATAGGTTGCTTCTACATTCCGGTCATCCCCGGTGATCTGAAGTCCGAACAGCAGAGTTTCAATATCCAGACACTGATTGTGCTGAAGGAAACCCACCCGAAGTTTCTGAGGCGTAGTTACAGCACAGTCTAAGACCACAAAATCGGCCTCTTTACCTTCATCAAAGTTCCCAATCAGATGATCAAGCTTCAGCGCTTTTGCTGCTCCTAACGTAATCCGGTAAAATGCCTCAAATGGTTTCAATGCATATCCCTGAAGTTGCTGAACTTTATAGGCTTCATCAAGGGTCTTAAGCAATGAGAAGGAAGTTCCACCTCCCACATCCGTTGCAATGGCAGTCTGCACGCCTGCTGTATGAGTACGTTTCAGATCGAAAAGCCCGCTTCCGAGAAATAAATTCGAGGTCGGACAATGCGAAATCGTTGCTCCCGCTTTTGCCAGTCTCTCCAGTTCCGAGTCGGACAGGTGAATCCCATGCGCAAAAACAGTACGATCCGTTAGCAGTCCTGCATTCTCATACACTTCAAGATAATCTTTTGCTTCTGGAAACAGAGTATGAATAATCTTCACCTCCTGCTTGTTTTCAGACAAGTGAGTCTGTATGTACGTATCCGGAAATTCACGGTGCAATTGTCCCTGTAATTCAAGCGAATGCTCATCACACGATATCGCAAATCGTGGAGTCAGTGCATACAGGTTTCTGCCATTCTTGTGCCATTTCTGAATCAGTTCACGGGTCTCCTCGTAAGCCACCTCAGTATTATCCATCAATGCCGGATCACCGTTTCTATTCATCCACACACGTCCCGTAATCAAACGCATATCATATTTACTTGCTGCCTCAAACAGCGCCTCCACAGCCTCTTTGTGTACAGTAGAGAAAGCCATACAAGAGGTCGTTCCGTTTTTAAACAGCTCCTGAATAAATATATCAGCAACCTGTCTGGCGTATGCTGCGTTTTTAAACTCCTTCTCAGCCGGAAAAGCATACGTATTGAGCCAGTCAATCAACTGGTGACCAAAAGAACCGATAATTTCTGTTTGCGGGAAGTGAATGTGCGTATCAATAAATCCGGGAAGAATTAATCTGCCGCTGTAATCCTCACAGGGTAGATCCGGATATTTCTCTACAATATCCTTATAGTAGTTGATATCTTTAATTTTACCATCTTCTACAACCAACGCTCCATCTTGAAGGAAGCGCGCAACGGGTTGTGAAGCATCGTGCGTAAATTCTGAAAGGAAATCAAAAAGATTACCACGAATAATCTTAGTTGTCTTTGTCATCGCTATATGTTTTGAAGATTTTATTCTTAGTCAGCGATAGCCAAAGTTACATAAAAAAAGATTGACAGACGCTCTTTTTGAAAAAAATTTAACACTCCTCTGTACAAAAAGAGGAAGTCTCCTCTCATGAAGCGACTTCCTTTTGTCTATTTAAAATGCGATCTGCCCCAAAAGCACACCTAATAAAACCCATCTTCCACCACCTCATTGGGCATATCCTCAAACAAGAACTCCACCTCCCCGGTATCAAGATGGTGATAAGCGGCAACAAGGCCAATCTTCCCTTCGTCGTACAGCTCCTTCAGCACACTGCTCCGAACCAGAATCTCATCCATCGAGTGATGAATATTATGCTGAGTCACTGCTTCCACAAATTCGGGTTCTGTCCTATCTATTCCGGGCATCTCCTGGGTCACCTCATCAATCGACACATCCAGTTTACTCAATAGCTGTGTGAGCTTCCCCACCTTACTGCCCCCACAAGCTCCCTGTGTTGCACCACATTTGCTATGTCCTAACACCATGATCAGCTTAGACCCCACAATACTGCACGCATACTCCATACTTCCTATAATATCATCATTTAGAATATTTCCTGCAATACGCAAGCTGAATATATCCCCCAGCCCTTGATCAAAAATCAGCTCGGCAGACGTTCGGCTATCCATACAGCTCAATACAATAGCAAACGGGTGTTGCCCGTGACGATAATACTGCACCTGATCCAGCAAATTGCGCTTGATTTTTAGATTGTTCACAAAGCGCTCATTCCCCTCTTTCAGGAATTGAAGTGCCTTTTGGGGGGTCATCGTTGCTAATGTTTCTGAGGTATGTATTTTCATTGTTCTATACTTTACTTTATATGAAGAAACGTGATACGTATTACGTCTCACAATAGAACAGATCTTATATCAGATTGTTGTCCGCTGATCTCTATTTAATAACAGAAGTAACCACTTCCCCCCCGAAAGTTACGTCAATCTCTCGTTTTATTTGATTTAATAAAACAACTCCAATTTTATGCTCAAATTACAAAGAAATGAGCAGTCTTACTCTTTTTGTAAAATAAGTTTATATCTTTGTCCACCATTACCTATAGCATTTTTCACTAAAGGCATTTCTCTTTATTGTAAAATGATAAGGAACTTGTGTGATCTTTTCGATCAATCACACAAAGACAAACTCCTTATAATTAGACTTGTAAACCACACACAGAACTAAAAAACACCTGTGCGTCTACAAGATAAAATCAGTCAGAAAACCTGACATCTATAGGTCGGACAATGCTTTCACATAAAAGGCTGAGTCGATTTGATTTTGGGAAATGTATTTGTTTTTTAACAAAACGGAGCGCCACTTACGTCTCCGGTATCTATTTTTGTACAAATTACATCTGTTCTATCTCTTTTCTTCTTCTCCCTGGGTAACGCATTGTCGCTTTCCGGAGCTTTATTGGCTCATTTCGTTTAAACAAAAGAAAAAGTATGCAAGTAAACATGCGTAAGATCAACAAGGTACTTATAGCAAACCGCGGGGAAATTGCTGTTCGCATCATGCGCTCATGCAAAGAGATGAGAATAAGTACAGTCGCCATTTTCTCCGAAGCAGACAGAACAGCTAAACATGTTTGGTACGCCGATGAAGCATTCTGCGTAGGAGAAGCTGCATCTAAAGAGAGCTATCTGAATATTGAGAAAATCATTGAGGTAGCAAAAAACAACAACGTCGATGCAATTCATCCGGGCTACGGATTCCTATCTGAAAATGCCCATTTCGTAAGACGTTGCAACGAGGAGGGAATCATCTTTATCGGACCTACTGCCGATACAATGAACATGATGGGTGACAAAATATCAGCCCGTAAGCACATGATTGCTGCGGGAGTCCCTGTCGTTCCCGGAACCGAAAAAGGTCTAAACAGTGTCGAAGAAGCCATTGAAGTTTGCAACCACATTGGCTATCCTGTCATGCTCAAAGCATCTATGGGAGGCGGCGGCAAAGGCATCCGTCTGATCCGTTCGCAGGAAGAGGTCAAAGAGGCATACCTCAATGCCAAATCCGAATCGCTTTCGTCTTTCGGCGACGACACCGTATATATTGAGAAGTTCGTTGAAGAACCTCACCACATCGAATTCCAGATTTTGGGCGACAGCTTCGGAAATGTCATCCACCTCTGCGAGCGCGAATGCTCCATTCAACGACGAAATCAAAAGATTCTTGAAGAGAGTCCTTCTCCCTTTATCACAAACGATATTCGTCAGCAAATGGGCGAGAAAGCCGTTATGGCTGCCAAGGCAGTAAACTATCAGGGAGCCGGAACCATCGAGTTTCTCGTAGATAAACACCACAACTTCTACTTCCTCGAAATGAATACCCGTCTTCAGGTCGAACATCCGATCACCGAAGAGGTACTGGGCATCGACCTCGTCAAAGAGATGATCAAGATTGCCGAAGGACTTCCATTGACGCATCGCCAGGAAGATATTCTTCAACGTGGCCACGCCATCGAACTCCGGATCTGTGCCGAAGATGCCGAGATGAACTTTATGCCTGCTCCGGGTACCATCCAGAAAATCCTTGAACCCAACGGGATCGGGGTACGTATTGACAGTTACGTCTACGAAGGATACGAAATTCCGATCTACTACGATCCGATGATCAGTAAACTTATCGTATGGGCCACCAACCGCACATACGCCATCGACCGCCTTCACCGCGTACTGGATGAGTATAAAATCACGGGGATCAAAACCAATATCAACTATCTGAAACGCATCATCGAAGTTTCTGATTTTGTTGAAGGGAAATACGACACCGGATTTATTTCAAAACACGGAGAGGCCTTGATTGGAAACAACGGCAATGCCGACACAGAAAAAGAAAACATTGCGATTATTGCTTCTTACATCGATTATATTGTCAATCTGGACGAAAACAGTCCTGCTGACAAAGGCGACAATCGCCCGACAAATCGCTGGAGAAACTTTGGTCTGCAAAAAGGGATATTAAGAATTTGATTTATGGAAGTACAGATTGGAAACAGAGTTGCTGAGGTTGAACTGATCAGCAAAGACAAAAACTTCGTACGTCTTTCCATCAACGGCGAAGAGTATGAAGTAGATGTAACCATGCTTGAAGAGGGTGTATATTCCATTCTTCACAACGGCAAGTCCTACAACACAGAACTCACACGCTCTGACGATAATAAGACATACAAGGTACACACCACGTTCTCGACTTTCGACGTGAAAATCATCGACGAGAAAGCAAAATACCTCCGTATGCGTAAAGAAGGTGACGACCGCCAGGATAATAAAGTCATCACTCCGATGCCGGGAAAAGTGGTGAGCATCCCTGTAAGTGCAGGTGACACCCTTAGCAAAGGCGACACGGTAATTGTGATTGAAGCCATGAAGATGCAGAACAGTATCAAAGTTGCTTCAGACTGTACCATTAAGGAGATTTTGGTGAATGAGGGGGAGGCTATCAATGCCAACCAGCTACTGATCCATTTAGAGTTGAACTAACGAAAAGAGTCAAATGACAAGAGAAGAAATCTACAAATCTTTCGAAGATAAAAACAAGGCTGCCGAATTAGGCGGCGGACTGGACCGTATCGAAAAACAACATAGCGCCGGCAGACTTACTGCCCGCGAACGTATCACAAAGCTACTGGATAAAAACACATTTATTGAACTCGATAAATTCATGGTTCATAATTGCTCCGACTTTGGGATGGACAAAAAACGTATCCCCGGCGATGGCGTTGTCACCGGACACGGTAAAATCGACGGTCGTCAGGTCTTTGTTTACGCCTATGATTTCACCACCTTAGGCGGAACGCTTGGGGCTGTTACTGCTAAGAAAATCGTTAAGGTGCAGGAACTGGCACTCAAAAACGGAGCACCGGTCATCGCCCTCAATGATTCAGGAGGAGCACGTATTCAGGAAGGCGTTGACAGTCTTTCGGGATATGCGTCCATCTTCTATCAGAACACCATGGCTTCGGGGGTTATTCCCCAGATTTCAGCCATCATGGGCCCTTGTGCCGGCGGAGCTTGTTACTCTCCTGCGCTGACAGACTTCATCTATATGGTAAACGAAAACAGCTACATGTTTGTTACCGGACCCGATGTAGTTAAAACAGTAACACACGAAGAGGTTTCCAAAGAAGACCTTGGCGGCGCCTATACGCATGCCAGCAAAAGTGGGGTAACCCATTTCGTGTGCGACTCCGAAGAGGCACTGCTAATGTCTATCCGCGAGCTGTTGAGCTTCATTCCTTCTAACAATATGGAAGATGCTCCTTTCTCGGCTACTTCGGACGATATCTACCGCGAGATCCCTTCTTTGCAGGAGATAGTACCGATCGACCCAAACATGCCGTACGATATGAAAGATATCATCGAGCCTGTGCTTGACGACCACTACTTCTATGAAGTTATGCCTCACTTTGCCAAAAATGCAATTGTAGGATTCGGACGCCTCGGAGGCAAATCCGTTGGTATTGTAGCCAACCAGCCTGCTTTCCTTGCCGGTGTACTCGACATTGACAGCTCGGATAAGATTGCACGTTTCATTCGCTTCTGCGACTGCTTCAACATCCCTATTATTACATTTGAAGATGTACCGGGATTCCTTCCGGGAACCGCTCAGGAGCATGCCGGCATCATCCGCCACGGAGCTAAAATCGTTTACGCATACTCCGAAGCTACTGTTCCTAAAGTTACGCTTATCACCCGTAAAGCATACGGCGGAGCATATATCGTTATGTCCTGCAAAGAGACCGGTTGCGATGTCAACCTCTCCTACCCGACCACGGAAATTGCCGTGATGGGTGCCGAAGGCGCTATCAATATCCTTCACCGCAATGCCGACGAAGAGTCACGCCAGAAAGCCATCGAGGAGTACAAAGACAAATTTGCCAATCCCTATCGTAGTGCCGAAAAAGGCTACATCGACGAGATCATCCTGCCTAAAGACACACGTATACGTCTGATCCAAGGGCTCGAAATGGCTAAGAATAAAGTGAAAACAAATCCTCCGAAAAAACACGGAAACATTCCGTTATAACCTTCGGCACGGAGATATACAACAAAAGACCGCAGATCGGACAAACCCGATTTGCGGTCTTTTATTTTATTTCGTCTGAAATACAATCGAAGCTCCAAGAGCAAAATTAAACTCCTCTGTGGCCGGATTAAACACCAGCTGAGCCATAAAAGGAAACGATAGCGACTCTCCGCATTCCAGCGTATATCCCGCACCGATGCCGATATTACATACCGAGAATCCCTTACGGGTATCCTCCAGCACAATCGGCGAATACCACGGCGTAACGCCCACAAAAGCCTGCATCTCTACAGCCTTTATATCAAACGGATAGAGCAACTCCAAATACGACGAATAACAACGCTTGCCCTCTTCGTCATAATCCCAGCCCGCAAAAACCGTATTCCACGATACAGTCAGCGGAAATTTCTCTATGGGAAGCTCATACGCTAAATTCGCCTCGTAGCTGTGCGAGGTCTTCCCCTTTTTCAACTGATAAAACGGATAAGCATCTCCCTCATCCCACCAATAGTCCGAAATACCAAAGGTAAAAGATCCCAGCGTATAACTGGCATACAGGTCAATCTCCTTCAATCCGTTCTTCTCAAAGGCCACCGATCCCCATGTACCGATTGTCAACCCCTTCACACTCACCGAAGCATAAGGCTGCACACTCGGACCCGAATTTTTACTTCCGCGCCACAAATACGAACTGACCAAATCTGTCCCCACCTCTGCCTCTGCCTGTGCAAATGCATTCAACGAACAGCAACTCAGCCCTGCCAGCCCCATCCATCCTAAGATTTTCTTTCTCATGAATCCCTTTTCTCTTTTAAAACGCGACAAAGGTACTGATATTATCTTATTTACAAATCATCCACCAAAGCCGTACTCTTAGCATACGCCGTACTTTTTGCCTCAAAGAAGTCTGTTTTCACCATATTTGCATTCGAATACTGCGAAACCCACAGCATACTCTCCGGCTCGTTCATCTGCTCCGGATAGAGCGCATCAAAACCCAGACTCATCCAGCGGCGATTCCCCAGATAGAGAATATACTCCTTCACCATCTCCGACGACAACCCCTGAATCTGATCCCCGATCACATACGCTCCCCAGGCAATCTCCTGACTTACCCCCTCGCGCATCATCTCCTCATAGATCCGTATCTTCTCCGGAGTAAACAGCTCCGGCTGCTCCTTCTTCAACTCCAGCACCATATTCCGAAACAGCCACAAGTGTGTGTTCTCATCTCGGTTGATATACCGGATCTCCTGTGCCGAACCCGGCATCTTTCCGTTGCGGCTCAGGTTGTAGAAAAACATAAACCCACTGTAAAAGTAGATCCCCTCAAGAATATAGTTCGCTATAATCGTTTTCATCAGCGTAAACCCATTCTGCTCCTCCTGAAAGTCATTATAGCAATCCCCGATAAACGTATTCCGCTTCAGCAAATGCTCGTCCGTCTTCCACTGATACAAAATCTCATTGCGCTCCTCCGGACTACAAATCGAATCCAGCATATAACTGTAACTCTGGCTATGCACACACTCCTGGAAAGCCTGAATATGCAGACACAGATTCACCTCATTCGCCGTGATATACTCACTCAGATTCGGCAGATTATTACTTTGCAGCGAATCCAGAAACACCAGAAAACTCAGAATCTTATTGTAAGCGGTCCGTTCAGCCGGCTCCAGCAGATGATAATCTTTCGCATCCTGCGATAGATTGATCTCCTCCGGAATCCAGAAGTTATTCATAGCCTGACGATACCAGTCGCTCACCCACTGGTAACGCATATTATTGAAGTCATTCAGATTGGTCGTATTCCCACCGATCATGCGGCGTTGCAGCACATCCGTATCTCCCGAAGGATTAAACAACGCATTCTTTACTAATTTCATTGATTCCATGTCCCTTGCTCCTATTTCATTATTTACGATGCACAACTCTCACACTCTTCCACCTCCAGCGATTTACTCCGAACGTAATACACCGTCTTCATGCCACACTTCCAGGCCTCCAGATACAGATCCAGCACCTGCCGCATCGTAAAATTATTCGTGATATAAAAATTCATACTCTGCGCCTGATCAATATGTCGCTGACGCACTCCTGCCGCCCTGATACTCCATTTCTGATCAATCAGATACGCCTCCTTATACATCCAGAACGTACGGTCCGAGAGTCCCGGAGCCACACGTGGCAACATCGCCCCCTTCTTCTCCTCGAGGAAGAAACGCTTCATCACCGGATCCACACCAGCCGTCGTACCAGCAATAATACTTGTACTGCTCGTGGGCGCGATAGCCAGCAGATACGCATTACGCATACCCTGTTTTCTCACACTCGCCGAAAGCTCCTTCCACGCCTCACCCGTATAATCTCGTTTCGCGAAGTAAGCCCCCGTTTGCCAGTCACTCCCCTCAAAGAAACCGTAACTTCCTTTCTCAGCAGCCAGATCACTGCTTGCCTTGATCGCCGCAAAATTAATCCGTTCAAACACCTCATCCATAAACGCCAGATGCGCCTCACTCTCCCATTTGATACCACGCGTAGCCAGCGCATGATGATAACCACTCACCCCCAGACCGATACTCCGGTAACGTCTGTTGGTAATTTGCGCATAAGGCATCGGATAGAAATTCAGATCAATCACATTATCCAGGGCACGCACAACCGTAGCCACTCTCTCCTGCATCGCCTCCACATCTTCCAGTGGCAGATGACCCAGCGAAAGACTTGCCAGATTACACACCACAAAATCCCCCGGACGCGTAGTTTTCACCACCACCGTGTCGCCATCATCCGTCTTCACCTCTGTCGATACAGACGCAATGGCCGACATATTCTGCGTAATCTCCGTACACAAGTTCGAGCAATAAATCACCCCCTGATGCCCATTCGGATTCGCACGGTTCACCAAATCCCGGTTAAACGTAAAAGGCGTACCCGTCTCCACCGCCGACCGTAGCACCAGACGCACAATATCCTTCAGCGTGATCGAACGTTTCGACAGACGCGTGTCATGCACACAATCCCAGTAACGCTTCTCCCACTCCTCGCCGTAATAATCCTCCAGCGCAAACCCTTTGATCGTAAGAATCTCGTTCGGACAAAACAGATACCACATCTGATTCAAGTCCTCCCCCGCCATCTTCCAGAACAAGTCCGGATAGCACAACGCAGGAAATATATCATGCGCCTTCATACGGTCATCGCCGTTATTCGTTCGCAGTTGCAAAAACTCAGGCAAATCTTTATGCCACACATCGAGGTAAACAGCCGCAGCCCCCTGGCGCATCCCCAGCTGATCAACAGCCACAGCCGTATCATTCACCAGTTTAATCCACCGAACCACTCCGCCCGCAGCACCTTTAAACCCACGGATACTACCACCCGCAGCTCGCACCTTCCCGAAGTACATCCCCATGCCACCACCGAATTTACTCACCATCGCAAAGTTGTCAATGCTCCGGTAAATACCCTCCAGCGTATCCGGAACCGTATCAATAAAACAACTCGACAACTGATGAAAAGGCTTACGCGCATTCGAAAGCGTAGGCGTAGCCATCGTCACTTCCAGCCGGCTCAGCACATCGTAGAACTTCTTCACCCACACCATACGCTGCTGCTTCTCGTGAAGAGCCAGATGCAGCGCAATCCCCAGATACATCTCCTGAGGCGTCTCCACCACCTCATGCGTATGCGTACAGATCAGATAACGCTTTTGCAGCAAATCCAACCCCGAGAAATTAAAAAGACGGTCACGCATCGGGTCCATATATCCATACGCCTCCTCCAGCTCCGCCTTCGAATAGCCCGATAAAATATACCCCCCATACAGACCCTCCTCCGTCAGATACTGAATCTTATCATAGAAAGATCCAATCCCCAACGCCTTCTCCTTACTGCCAATACCCCTCAGTAGCTTAAACAACAGCAGACGCGCACCGATAAACTCCCACTGAGGAGCCTCCTGCGAAGTCAGCTCCACAGCCGCCTTAATCAGCCCATTCAGCAGCGCATCACCAGACATTTCCGCTCTGCACGTACTGCAAAACTTATCCGACAATATCGTGAGGCTATACTCCTCCTGCACAAAATCCTTCTGAATCTGCTTCAACACATCCGTCAGCTCCCTGCTTCCCATACGGTCCGTAATCGCCCCGATCGCCCTTCTCTTCTCCGTCCGCTGCCAGCGATACAGAATATAGTTCTTCGCCTCGGCATAGAAGCCCTGCTCCATCAACACACGCTCCACCTCATCCTGAATTTTCTCCACATTTCTGTTTTCCGGCACCCCCGAAACAAACAATTCGATCTCACGAATCATCAGTTCCAGCATCTCATCCTCCACACTCTTGCAGGTACTCATAAAGCTCTTGCGGATTGCTCTGCGTATTTTATCTCGATTATAGGACTCCACAGCCCCGTTTCTTTTTATTATTTCCATTCTGTCTTGTGGCTAAACAAAAAATAAAATGAGCCTCGCTGTACCATTTCGCCATCAATGCTCATTTTATCTTTGTAATAATTACAACACAAAAGTAGTTATTATTTTTGACACGATCTAATAAAAAAAAGTCCGGGAGCAAACACCCCCGGACCTCATCCCCCGTTTATCGGATATATTTCTCAATCTCACAAATGATTGCCTTGTTTCCGGCCATTTCCGAGATTCCGCGCTTTTCTCTAAAATACTTTATCTCTCCACCCGCTTCCTCAACAATCAAATTCCCCGCACACACATCCCAGGGCTGAAGAGCCAGCTCCCAATAGCCGTCGAGCCATCCCGCAGCCACACAACACAAATCATAGGCAGCAGCACCCATCCGGCGTATACCCCGGATATGAGGGATAATACGCGATAAATTATCACTGTTATTGTCCGGATTCTTATCCTTATCGTACGGAAACCCCGTTGCAAGCACAGAAGTATCCAGATGCTGCTTCTCCGAAACACCGATCCGCTCCGCTTCACCTCCGGCACCGACCATAAAAGCCCCACCGCCTTTCGTTGCATAATACAACTCCTTCAGGCAAGGCGCATACACCACACCCACGATAGTTTCCCCGTCCAACTGCAAGCCTATCGACACACAGAACACAGGTAACCCCTGACTGTAATTATTCGTACCGTCGAGCGGATCCACCACCCACACATACGCAGCAGCTTCATTCCCCCGAAATCCACCCTCTTCGCCAAGCACCTTATGCTCCGGATACCTCTCAAGCACCCGCTTCACAATCAGCTCCTCACTCTCCTTGTCCGCCCGGGTCACCACATCATAAATATTCGACTTCGTATCAGCCATCAGGTTCCCTTTTCTAAAATAGCTCAGATGGACCTCGCCCACCTCTTTCGCCATCTCTACCGCAAAATCCAGATATTCCTTATACATACTCATAGCTTTTAAACCTGCCCCAAAGATAACTCAATTTCGACCCGAAAGTGACTTTACTTCAAAAATAATGTTAAATATAAAATTAAATTACTCCAAACACCACCCACCGAAAAACCACTTAACCCACTGAATAACAGAAACGCACCACCCCACCCCTACACACACTCCCTTCGCCTCTCCCCTCTCTTCGCCCTCCCAAACACTTGCACAGTCCAAATAAACCACCTATATTTGCATTGCAATCGGGAAACAACGCCCGACAGCAAGACCACATTGGAGAGATGGCAGAGTGGTCGAATGCGGCGGTCTTGAAAACCGTTGTACTGCAAGGTACCGGGGGTTCGAATCCCTCTCTCTCCGCAAAAAGCGCTGAAAACAGAAGTTTCCAGCGCTTTTTTTATGCCCTTTTTTTTAAGTCGCACCTGAAATACCAGTAAGAACAGGTTCGCCCTTACCATCGAATACCATCAACCACTGTTCCTCATTCCCCCGACCGGATCCTACCACTGTTTTTAGTTTCTTTATTTCTCTGATTTCTGCTTATAAAATTTATCAGGAATAAAATACCAGAGCGGAATACCTATAAAAATCATGTACGAAAGGTAGATGGAAACAAACGATGCCGGTATAGATAAAAAATAAAGACTCGTAGTAATTAAATTGCTTTTTTGTACCATTTTATTTTCAGGAATTAGCTTCGCAACAAACTCTATGTAATGGCGCAATAAATAAAATGCAATCGCATTCAGAAACATGATAGCACCATAAAAAGCGGAGGCCTGTTGTAGTGATGGATATTCCGCTAAAAACGCCGTAGGCAAAGGAATTAACGACATCGAAAATAGTAGGAATGTATTATACCAGATCAGCTTTGAAGTTGAATGTGGTATTTTGTCAAACAAACTGTGATGATTTATCCAAAATATAGCCACAACAACGAAACTCAGCAAATAAGCAAAGAGTTTAGGGACCAAAGATAGTAGGGCGTCCCAAACCTCACGATCAGTGAACCCTTCTTTTAATTCCGGAATATGCAATTCTAACACCATAATCGTAATGATAATTGCAATCACCCCATCGCTAAAAGCTTCAATCCTATTTTTATTCATGTTATTACTCATATTTCACACCTATTGATATTCATAACGTAGCTCCAAAAGTGTATGTAGATTCACTAATAAAATAACCAAAAAGTCAAATAAATAGTTCTATGAAACAACTAAAATCACCACATTGAAAGGCAATCCCCCCAACTTCAGGACTTCATCTCCTTCCGCTGCCCCCTTTGGTAAGACAAGTTAATAACGTCAAGAAAAATTAGAGGCTTAGAAAATACGGTTTATAATCCGCTCAAAGCCTCCAAAACGAAAGTTTTCGGGGCTTTTTTTGCCTTTTTTTTTTAGTCACACGTAAAATATGGACCAATCCATTCCAGCCTTCTGCAACAAAGATCGTAGGGACGCTTGGCGAGCGTCCGGGGTGCGAAACGAACGAATGTAAAGATTCAAACGATAAAAATACTTTCCCCGTGGTGCAAGATTAAATCTTGTGCCTTTCATTCGGTGGTTTTTAACCACCAGTTATTTGAAAAACAACCTCTTACTTCGATGAAGAGGCTTTCTTGCAGAAAGCTGTCAGGTACAACCTGACGAATGGTAGGTCCGGGGCTCAGCCCCGAACCAGAGGGCATCTCACACAGATAAGAGGAAGAAAAACGAAACGGATGTTCTCTTGGTAAAATCTGTGAGAATCCCATAAATCAATGTTTTGCCGCATGAGTGGATGATGAACGACTGAGTCCAAACGTCTTCGTTTGAGGGAAGTAGGAAATGATTCACTCATGAATCTGTTTGCAAAACAGATTATTAATCGGCAAACATATAATCTGCGTGAGATGTATTTATTGTTTTCGG
>JBOFXU010000403.1:0-6731 GCA_051654305.1 Bacteroidales bacterium
CCTGTTACCATAAGTACTACCTGTGGATTATACTTCTTCAAAAGCCAGTATGCTGTTAATACAATAAACTGGACTGCTATAATTACTCCTAAATAAGTCATACGAATGTTCTGTATATATATTAATCACCTCTGGTTAAACCGGCCTTGTCTGTACTCTCATTTCCTAATTGATCAAACAAAGCTGCCGGAACTACATAAGTTACTGTTGTATTATTTACTTTATTATTTCCCATATTCAATGTGCGAAGTGCCGGATAAGTAGCAGGCAGGACAAATTTCGCCGGATCAATGGCATTTGCACTTAGATTTACTGTGATCAGTTTTGTATTTGCACTCAGATTCACTTCTGATAACTTCGCAAGTTTTGATGATCCCTGCAGATCAAGGTATGTCAAGTTGGTATTTGATGACAAATCAATCACATCTACTCCTGCTGTACGAACCACCAATGATTCAAGATTCGTCAGCGTAGTCAAAGGAAGCTTTGTAGTAAACGCATTCGAAGTAGCTATTAATTCTGTTATCCCTGTAAAAAACTGCAATCCATCAGCATCTGCAATTTTCACATCTGCTGTAGCAACGCCAGCTCCCTGCAATGCAGTAATATAGCTTGATGCCTTACTGATATTTAATAACCCTTTGTATCCTGCAGCAATTTTTTTATCGATAAATACTGCATTCTCTTTTTTGTAAGCAGTTCCTGCTGGTAATTTCAATGACTCATCGGTTACCGTCTCTGTCAGATAAACCAGATAATCGCCAAATGCAGCATCCTTGATCTGATATTCATTATCTGCTGGCTCTTCTGGCTCTGTACCTCCGTTCGCGATTTCCACACCATTCTTTGTTGTCAGCTGATTGAACAAATCTTCCGGAATTTCAAAAGGAGCACCTGCATTTCCGCTCAGATCAAGTTCTTTTAGTTTTGAATAAGAAACCGGTAGCTTCAATCCCTCTTTCGTAATGGCATGCCCGGTTAATGAAACGTGAAACAGATTTGAAGCCTGGCTTAGGTCAATGGCAGTCAAACGTTGAGTTTCGGAAGCATTGCTACTTGCATTGTAACGCAAACGAGTGATTGATGCCGGAACAATAAGCTCTTCCGTATAATTGGCATTCATCTCCAGCGTATCCAGCTTACTTAGTGGAGATAGATCAAGTTTACCAAGAATCGTATTAGAAGTCAACTTCAGGTTTGAACAAGCGGCGAAATGCTGGATACCATCCAAATTTTCAATTTTTACTTCTGCAGAAGCAACCCCTGCCGCTTTAAGAGCTTCCACTCTTCTTGAATCTTTCACTAAGTACACAGCCTTTACTTTTGCTGCTTTATCCACATCTAAGAAAAATGTATCATTGCGCGAAATACAAATACCAAAAGGCAATGCATTTGCATCTGTTGCCGGCAAAGTTGCATTATACATTAAGTATTCTGCAAATGCCACATCTTTCAATGCATATAAATTACTACTCTCACTTGGTTCATCCACCACAAAATCGACATCTTCAGTCGAACAGCTTGTAGCTGAAAAAAGACATATCAATGCCATCCATAGGAATTTAAGCTTTTTCATCTTGTCTCGATTTATTGTTTAATTCACTTTTGTTTCAGACCTCAAATAACGAAGCACGCACTTAATAAACAGGTAAATAGAAGCATTAACAAATGATTAATAGATAGGTTTTTTTACTATTTTCTCTATTAACAAAGAGTAAACATCCATATTTTTTTCTGCTAAACCCATGAATAACAAGACCAGCTTTGCACAAACAAAGTCCGTAATTGCAAATTGGGCAAAAAAAAGCGTACTGTTTATTAAACAGTACGCACATGTATTTCGTTCTGAGTTGACTTCAGAATATCAGCAAATGAGATCGAAAATTCCTCATCGTAAACCGCACGATAGTCCTCACAGAATTTATCGTAGAATATTTTAGCGGCAGAGTGTCTGCCCGATCGGGAGTAAGCTCTGCATTTTAATGCAAGCGCCTGCTCGTTGATACTTTCAAATTTAAACATCACATCAGCAATACCTATATATAAGTCTGCTGCATGATACTCATCTAATGTTTCAGCAAAACCCAGAAACTTATCAAATATGTCATCCGAGATCGTACCTTTCAGGTTATCCAACCATTCGTATTGTTGCTCTGGCAATATATTACCTTCACTTGAAATCACACAAAGCATTTCTACATCTTCTTTGGATAAAATACCCGGAGTCTTCAGAATCGATCGATAGGTCAGATAATCTATAAAAATCTCGTTTGTATCGATTCGCCAGTACCCATCGTCACTTTTAATTTCAAAATCTCCAACTTCAGATAACAGATTACGTAACTTACCCAGATTGACGGCACGATTATTTCGCGCACTGGCGATGGTTTTATCCTGCCAGAGATAAGATTTCATTTTATCTCCTGAGATTCCTTTTTTATCAGAGTGTACAATCAGAAGAGCCAGCAATTCTTTTAATATAGGAGAAAAGCGTTTCGTAATATCTTCCCCATCCCGATTAAAGATTCGCATTCCCCCAAAAATATAGATGGCACTTTGGGTTGGCAGAACGGGCCTGTGAAACTGAGCGAGCGAACTTTTAACAACGGTAGTTTCAGGTTCTTCAAGCATCTGAAGTTTCTTTTTCCTACGTCTGTAATACATCAGTACGAAAATAGATATATCTACGATCACAATAATGATAAACCAATATACGGTTGTTACACGTCCTTCATTCGTAGCAGCCAGAATAGTCAATCCCGAGTAAGCAACTCCCCTCTCGGGCAGAACTTCTTGTTTCTCGGCAATGGGCTTCAGAGGCATCGAAAACTGATAGCCTTCTTCGACGGATAGCCCGACCTGCTGAAAAACGACTGTATCTCCCGGCACCAGACTACACCTCAACAAATCTTTTCGCATATCCATTTCGATATACACCGGTATCACATGATTCTTCAACATGGAAGAGTCTACTGGAACTATTACTTTCCGGATAGCCATGTTTTTAGAAAGGAAAAGCGACATAGAGCGATCTCTTACACCTCCATCCAGCATCAGGAAGAACGAATTATCCATCGCTGTTTCTGCTTGAAGTAAGACCGTAGAAAACGTATTCAGAACTTTCGCAAAACGCACATCAAAGTTCAGAAACAACTTGTCTTCATAGTAAGAATACCTTTCGCTGGTCAGGAATGCATCCGGACGAATACTCTTTATTGTTTTCTCCGGATCACTGTTCTGACAAAACAGCACGGGAGACAAACGAAATAATATAATTAATAACAGAATGATTTTTCTCACAACAAATGGTAGATTACAATAGTAAATAACCAAAGTATTCACTACTCAGGTTTGAGGTTCTGAAGTTACAGCAAACTAAGAATATTGTAAAATATAGATCGCTATTTTATTGTATTTTGGCAAGTTTCAATACAATCTTAACAAATAAGGTTCTAATTTTTAATATCAAAAACAACCTTCAGAAGCTATTAACACTCACATTCCCGAGCTATTCTATCTCCCCTGACGTCTTTCTATTGATCTTGAATCCTGATGGTTAAATATGCAATAATATTTTGACAAGCCCAAAATATATTTATCTTTGCGATGCTTTGCTATCTTGAGATTACAAAATGGATAATTATATAGAACACGAAGGGACTGTGATCTTTTCAGAAGGGGACAAGTTAATTGTTAGAATCGAACAAAACTCTGCCTGTTCAGGGTGTCATGCCAAAAGTGCCTGCACCGCTGCCGACAGAGCAGATAAAGAAATAGAAGCCATCCCGTATGGCGGAAAAGTGTTTCACGTAGGAGAAAAAGTTCTTTTACGTGGTTCAGATCATATAGGTAGGCAAGCGGTACTATTAGCGTTTGTCCTGCCTTTTATTTTTATGCTTTTACTTCTCGCAATTTTCATGGCGCTTTTTGATCATGAAGGCATTGCAGGAATTGCTTCGTTACTCTCACTTATACCTTATTATATAGTACTCTATTTGAAACGTGAGGTTTTACGAAAAAAATTCATCTTTGAAGTCCATAAGCTGAGCTAAATAAGTAACTAAATACAATTATCTATGAATTTGATTTTGATTGCTGTTCTCTTATTGGGAGCAGTGGGAGCTATCGGAGCCATAATACTTTACTTCGTTGCACAGAAGTTTAAAGTGTATGAAGATCCGCGCATTGGTCAGGTGGAAGAGGTATTGCCGGCAGCAAACTGTGGTGGTTGTGGCTACCCGGGTTGTAAAGGTTTTGCCGAAGCCTGTGTCAAAGCTGACTCGCTCGAAGGGCTGTTGTGCCCCGTGGGTGGAGCTGATGTTATGGGAAAAGTAGCAGGAATTCTCGGACGTGAGGCTGTAGCTGCCGATCCGATGATTGCTGTCGTTCGCTGTAACGGTACTTGTACAAACAGACCTCGGATCAACCAGTATGACGGTGCTACCAGTTGTGCCGTTGCTTCCGCTTTGTATGGAGGGGAAACGGGCTGTTCTCATGGCTGTCACGGACTGGGTGATTGTGTCAATGTATGTCCTTTCGATGCAATTCACATCAATCCTGAGACAAAACTTCCTGAAGTAGACGAAGAAAAATGTACGGCTTGCGGTGCTTGTGTCAAAGCTTGTCCGAAACTCATTATCGAGCTACGTAAGAAGGGGCCGAAATCTCGCCGCGTTTTTGTAAGTTGTGTAAACAACGACAAAGGGGCAGTTGCAAAAAAAGCATGTAATGTGGCTTGTATCGGATGTTCTAAATGTCAGAAAGCTTGTCCGTTTGAGGCAATTTCAATTTCGAAAAATCTGGCTTACATCGACTACAACAAATGCCGTTTGTGTCGCAAATGTGTGGATGTATGTCCGACCAATGCTATTCAGGAACTAAACTTCCCTCCGAAGAAAAAGGTAGAAGAAGCTCCCGCAGTAGAAAACAAAGAAAATTAATCCTGCCGCCTCTGCAACTCCTCAGTACGAAGAATGAAACACTGACTGTTTGCAGATCGTTGCAATTTATCCAACCATAAATGATATGTTGAAGACATTTCGTATCGGGGGTGTTCACCCTCCTGAAAATAAATTGTCTGCAGGGCAAAAAATCGAGGTGATCGGATTGCCTAAGCAGGTAGCGATACCATTATCGCAGAATCTGGGAGCTCCATCTGTTGCTTGCGTTGCTAAGGGTGACGAAGTAAAAGTGGGTACTATTATTGCCACTGCCGGTGGTTTTGTTTCGTCAAATATCCACTCTTCTGTTTCAGGAAAGGTGGCAAAAATAGACGAAGTAGTAGATGCTTCCGGTTATCGTCGTCCGGCGATCTTTATTGATGTAGACGGAGACAATTGGGAAGAGTCGATTGACCGCAGTGATAAACTGATCAGAGAGTGTACTCTTTCACCCGAAGAAATTACAAAAAAAGTGGCTCAAGCCGGTATCGTTGGTTTAGGTGGTGCCACCTTCCCTACCCAGGTGAAGCTTTCACCTCCTCCGGGCTCGAAAGCTGAAGTTCTTCTGATCAATGCAGTGGAATGTGAGCCTTATCTGACTTCTGACCATGAATTAATGATGGAAAAAACCGAGGAGATCCTCGTAGGTGTTTCTATCCTTATGAAAGCCATTAAGGTGACAAAAGCCGTGATCGGAATCGAAAATAACAAACCGGACGCGATCCGTCTGATGAGTGAAAAAGCTAAAACATTTACTGGCATTACTGTTCTTCCACTTAAAGTTCAATATCCGCAAGGGGGAGAGAAACAGCTGATTGATGCTGCTATGGGCAGACAAGTTCCAAGCGGAGCTCTACCAATTGCAGTTGGGGCTGTGGTTCAAAATGTCGGAACAGCTTTTGCCGTTTACGAAGCCGTACAGAAAAACAAACCTCTAATTGAGCGTATCGTTACCGTTACCGGAAAATCAGTGGCTAAACCATCTAACTTCCTGGCTCGTCTGGGTGTGCCTGTTTCCATGTTGATCGAGGCTGCCGGAGGATTACCTCAGGACACCGGAAAAGTAATTTCCGGAGGACCTATGATGGGTAAAGCATTAACGAACATCGACGTTCCTGTAACTAAAGGTTGCTCGGGGGTTTTGATTATGCCATCACTGGAGTCTCAACGTGCTAAAATGCAAAACTGCATCCGTTGCGCAAAATGTGTGAACGTTTGTCCGATGGGACTTGAGCCTTACTTATTGATGAGTACAGGAGAAAACGAAATGTGGGATCGCTCCGAAAAAGAGCGTGTAATGGACTGTATCGAATGTGGATGCTGTTCTTTCACTTGTCCTTCAAGTCGTCCGCTGCTGGACTATATCCGTATCAGCAAAGGTAAAGTTGGAGCAATTATCAGAAGTAGAAAATAAAAGCAATGCCGAAATCTGACGGATTGATAATAGATCCCGACGTTTTCACCGGTTGCTTATTGCAAAATATCAAACAAGAAAATGGAAAATACATTTGTCGTATCCCCTTCACCTCACGTACATGGCGGCGATTCTATATCGAAAAACATGTATGGTGTGTTGATTGCGCTTATTCCGGCGTTTCTGGTTTCACTCTATGTCTTTGGACTCGGTGCACTGGTTGTAACGCTTACGTCAGTAGTGGCGTGTATGCTTTTCGAATTCCTGATTCAGAAATACTTATTAAAAGGAGGAAAAACACTGTGCGACGGTTCAGCGGCTCTTACAGGTGTCCTTCTTGCTTTCAATCTTCCATCTAACATTCCATTATGGATTGT
>JBOFXU010000404.1:0-15581 GCA_051654305.1 Bacteroidales bacterium
GTAATGAGTATGAAAATTGCAGAAATTAGAGAACTTGAAACAAAGGAATTGATTGAGAAAATTGCTGCTGTTGAAGCAGAATTAAATCAAACGCTGTTGAACCACAGCATCACTCCTTTAGAAAGCCCTGCTGTTATCAAGCAACAGCGTAGAACAATCGCACGCATTAAAACTGTGTTGCGTCAAAGAGCGAACCAATAATAATTCGAGCCTGATGGAAACAAGAAAGCTAAGAAAAGAAAGACAAGGTGTCGTTTTCAGCAATAAAATGGATAAAACTATTACAGTTGCTGTAAAATGGAAAGAAAAACACCCGATCTACGGTAAATTCGTTAATAAAACGAAGAAATATCACGCTCACGATGAAAAAAACGAGTGCAACATTGGCGACACAGTTCGCATCATGGAAACTCGTCCGTTGAGCAAATTGAAAAGATGGAGATTAGTTGAAATAATCGAAAGAGCTAAGTAATCATGATACAACAAGAATCTAGACTTACAGTTGCTGATAACAGTGGAGCTAAACAAGCTCTATGTATCAGAGTTTTAGGTGGAACTAAAAAACGTTATGCTACAGTTGGAGACGTTATTGTTGTAGCGGTGAAAAGTGTAATTCCATCTAGTGATGTGAAAAAAGGTGCAGTTTCAAAAGCTGTTATCGTTCGTACTAAAAAAGAAGTTCGTCGTCCAGACGGTTCTTACATCCGCTTCGATGATAATGCATGTGTTCTTTTGAACAATGCTGGTGAAATGAGAGGTAGCCGTATTTTTGGTCCTGTTGCAAGAGAACTTCGTGCGACTAATATGAAGATTGTTTCACTTGCACCAGAAGTGCTTTAATATTAATTTAAATAGATGAGCAAATTACATATTAAAAAAGGTGATACTGTTTACGTAAATACCGGAAAAGACAAAGGTAAAACCGGGCGCGTTGTTGAAATTCTTGCGAAAGAATCTCGCGCGATTGTAGAAGGTATCAATATGGTTGCTAAGCATACCAAACCTAATGCTGCAAATCCTCAAGGAGGTATTGTGAAGAGAGAAGCATCTATCCATATTTCTAACCTTAACGTAGTTGATCCTCAATCAGGAAAAGCAACTCGTATCGGTAGAAAACAAAATGAGGAAGGTGTAAGTGTTCGTTATTCTAAAAAATCAGGAGAGGAGATTAAGTAATGGTTAATACTGCAAGCCTAAAAAACGAATATAAAGAGAGAATCGTACCTGCCTTGATGAAAGAATTCAACTACAGCACTGTTATGCAGGTGCCTGTATTGAAGAAAATCGTTATCAACCAAGGTTTGGGTATCGCAGTTGCTGATAAAAAGATCATTGATATCGCTATCAATGAACTTACAGCAATCACAGGTCAAAAAGCTGTTGCTACTCTTTCTAAAAAAGATATCTCTAACTTCAAGTTACGTAAAAAAATGCCTGTTGGTGTTATGGTAACTTTGCGTAGAGAGCAAATGTATGAGTTCCTTGAGAGATTAGTTCGTGTAGCTCTTCCTCGTATCCGTGACTTCAAAGGTATCGAAGGTAAATTGGATGGTAGAGGTAACTATACTCTAGGTATCCAGGAGCAAATTATCTTCCCTGAAATCAACATCGATGGCATTAGCAAAATCTTAGGTATGAATATTACCTTTGTGACTACTGCTCAAACAGATGAAGAAGGTTTTGCTCTTCTTAGAGAATTTGGTTTACCTTTCAAAAATGCTAAATAAAATTTGATATATGGCTAAGGAATCAATGAAAGCTCGCGAAGTAAAGAGAGCTAAACTTGTTGCTAAATATGCTGCTAAAAGAGAACAACTTAAAGCAGAAGGTAACTACGAAGCTTTACAAGCACTTCCTAAAAATGCTTCTCCAGTACGTTTGCACAACCGTTGCAAAATCACTGGTCGTCCGAAAGGATATATCCGTCAATTCGGAATTTCACGTATCCAATTCCGTGAAATGGCGTCTTCAGGTTTAATCCCAGGCGTTAAAAAGGCAAGTTGGTAATTATTAATTAAATATTGTCCGGAAACACCGGATCAATTTAATCCATTTAAATATGACAGATCCAATAGCAGATTTTCTGACTAGACTACGGAATGCTATCAAAGCAAACCACCGTGTGGTTGAAGTTCCAGCGTCAAACCTTAAAAAAGAAATCACTAAAATTCTTTTTGAAAAAGGTTACATTTTAAATTACAAGTTTGTAGAGGAAGGACCTCAAGGCTCTATCAAGATCGCTTTGAAGTATGATCCGACAAATAAAGTAAACGCGATTAAAAAACTTATTCGCGTTTCTACTCCAGGTCTTCGTCAATACGTAGGTTACAAAGATATGCCTCGCGTACTTAACGGCTTGGGTATTGCAATCCTTTCTACTTCTAAAGGTGTTATGACTAACAAAGAAGCGAAAGAATTGATGATCGGTGGTGAAGTTCTATGTTATATCTACTAATCAGAGGAGGGTTTAATTATGTCAAGAATAGGAAAATTACCAATTAGCGTTCCTGCTGGTGTAAGCGTAGAATTCAAAGATAATGTTGTAAAAGTAAAAGGTCCTAAAGGCGAACTAACTCAGGAAATCAAAGGCGATATCGCACTTGAACTTGAAGAAGGTAAAGTGATCGTTTCTCGTTCAAACGAAGAGAAACAAACTCGTGCACTTCACGGTCTTTACAGAGCTTTGATCAACAATATGGTTTTTGGTGTTTCTGAAGGATATAAAAAAGAACTTGAACTTGTTGGTGTAGGTTACCGTGCTGCTAACAATGGTCAAATCTTAGATATGTCTTTGGGTTATAGCCACAATATCTATTTGCAGTTACCTGCTGAAATTAAAGTAGAAACGAAATCTGAAAGAAATAAGAATCCTCTTATTATTTTGGAATCTTGCGACAAACAGCTTTTAGGTCACGTTTGTTCTAAAATTCGTTCATTCCGCAAACCTGAGCCATACAAAGGAAAAGGTATTAAGTTTGTAGGTGAAGTAATTCGCAGAAAGTCTGGTAAGTCTGCCGGTAAATAATGCTTAAATAGATATTATTATGACATCAAAATTAGAAAGAAGACTTAAAATCAAACAGTGCGTGCGCAGAAAAATCTCGGGATCTACTGAGCGTCCGCGTATGACTGTTTTCAGAAGTAATAGTCAAATATATGTGCAAGTGATCGATGACACTTGCGGTAAAACTTTAGTAGCAGCAAGCTCAAAAGGTATCGAGAAATGTGCTAAAAAAGAGCAAGCAGCTAAAGTTGGAGAACTAATTGCAAAGAAAGCTCTTGAAGCTGGTATCCAAACTGTTGTTTTCGACAGAAATGGTTACCTTTATCATGGTAGAATTAAAGAACTTGCAGACGCAGCTCGTAATGGCGGTCTTAAATTTTAATACAGCATGGCAGTAAATAATAGAGTAAAATCGTCTAACGATTTAGAATTAAAAGATAGATTGGTAGCCATCAACCGTGTTACTAAAGTAACAAAAGGGGGGCGTACATTTAGCTTCTCTGCCATTGTTGTTGTTGGAAACGAAGATGGTATTGTAGGTTGGGGTCTTGGTAAGGCTAACGAGGTAACTACAGCAATCGCTAAAGGTGTTGAAGCTGCTAAGAAAAACCTTATTAAAGTTCCAGTATTGAAAGGTACTATTCCTCACGAGCAGTTCGCTAAATTTGGTGGTGCTGAAGTTTTCATCAAACCTGCTTCTCATGGTACAGGGGTTAAAGCCGGTGGTGCGATGCGTGCCGTACTTGAGAGTGTTGGTGTAACTGACGTATTAGCAAAATCTAAAGGTTCTTCTAACCCTCACAACTTAGTGAAAGCAACTATCGTTGCGTTATCAGAACTTAGAGATGCGGCTACTATCGCTCAGAACAGAGGTGTGTCTCTTGAAAAAGTGTTTAAAGGTTAATTTAAGGAGGTTAATGATTATGGCTACAATAAAAGTAAAGCAAGTTGTCAGCAGAATTAAATGTCCTGCAAAACAAAAGAGAACGCTTGATGCACTAGGTTTGAAAAAAATGAACCGTGTGGTTGAGCACGAAGCTACTCCTCAAATTTTGGGAATGGTTGCGAAAGTTAAACACTTGGTAGAAGTAATTGACTAATTATCTAATTCTATCATTTTAAAGATTTGTAAACTATGAAATTAAATAACTTACAGCCTGCTGCCGGATCTGTAAAGACTGAAAAACGCATTGGTCGTGGACCAGGTTCTGGTTTAGGTGGAACTTCTACAAGAGGTCACAAAGGTGCGAAATCAAGATCTGGTTATTCTAAGAAAATCGGTTTCGAAGGTGGACAGATGCCTTTGCAAAGACGTTTACCTAAATTTGGTTTCAAAAACATCAACCGTGTTGAGTTTAAAGCGATCAATATTTCGACTCTTGAAGAACTAGCGAAAGCTAACAATCTTGTAAAAGTTGATATTAGCACTTTGATCGAAGCAGGTTATGTTTCAGCTAATCAAAAGGTAAAGATTCTTGGTAATGGTAGCTTGTCTATTAAATTAGATGTTGAAGCTCATGCTTTCTCTAAGACAGCGGAGTCTGCTATTGTTGCCTTAGGTGGAACAGTAGTAAAACTCTAAAATTATGAGAGCAGTCGAAACCTTGAAAAATATATGGAAAATTGAGGATTTGAGAAATCGAATCCTCACTACCATCTTGCTTGTTGCAATTTATAGATTAGGTTCTTTTATCGTACTTCCAGGTATTGATCCTGAAGCCCTAACCAGCTTACAGAATCAAACAAAATCAGGACTACTATCTTTATGAGATATGTTCTCTGGGGGTGCTTTCTCTAATGCATCCATTTTTGCGTTAGGAATTATGCCGTACATCTCGGCTTCTATCGTGATTCAGCTTGTCTCAATTGTAGTTCCTTATTTCCAGAAACTACAGCGTGACGGTGAAAGTGGTAGAAGAAAAATGAATCAGTATACTCGCTATTTAACTATTGCGATTCTGCTAGTACAAGCTCCTTCTTACCTTGTAAACTTAGGTGTACAATTAAGAAGCGCGGGTTCAAACTTACCTTCGGGCTTATTCTTTATTGTTTCAACAACAATAATCTTAGCTGCTGGAAGTATGTTTATCATGTGGTTGGGTGAAAAAATTACAGACAAAGGTATTGGGAATGGAATTTCTTTTATTATCTTAGTTGGTATTATTGCTCGCCTTCCACACTCAATTGTTCAGGAATTCATTTCCAGAACGGCTGAGAAGACTGGTGGTTTGGTAATGATGTTGATTGAGATTGTACTCTTGCTTTTCATTATTGCTGGTGCTATTCTTCTTGTACAAGGTGCAAGAAAAGTTCCGGTTCAATATGCAAAAAGAATAATTGGAAATAAGCAATATGGTGGCGCTAGACAGTATATTCCGTTGAAGGTGAATGCTGCGAATGTAATGCCAATTATCTTTGCGCAAGCTATTATGTTTATCCCGATAACTTTTATCGGATTTTCAAAAATAGATTCTGTGGGCCCTTTCTGGAGCTCGTTCACTAATCATACAGGCATTGGTTACAATGTAATTTTTGCTTTATTGATTATTGCATTTACTTACTTCTACACCGCTCTTACAGTTCAACCTTCACAAATGGCTGAAGAATTGAAACGTAATAATGGGTTTATTCCGGGTATCAAACCGGGTAAAAAGACTGCTGAGTATCTGGATGCTATTATGTCAAGAATTACCCTTCCAGGGTCTATCTTCTTAGCATTGGTTGCTATCCTGCCTGCTTTTGCCAGACTTGCTGGAGTAAGTGCTGAGTTTTCTCAATTCTTTGGTGGTACCTCTCTTTTGATCCTTGTGGGTGTTGTACTTGATACATTACAACAAGTAGAGAGTCACCTGATGATGAAACATTATGACGGATTGCTAAAATCCGGAAAAATTAAAGGAAGAACCGGTTCTATTGCTGCATATTAAAAATGATTTTTCTCAAAACTAATGAAGAAATAGAGTTAATCCGGGAAAGTTCACGCTTGGTTGGTAAAACTTTAGCTGAAGTAGCGAAGTTGATCCAACCAGGTGTTAACACTTTAACACTGGATAAAAGAGCAGAAGAGTTTATTCGGGACAATCAGGCAATACCAGGATTTCTTGGTTATAGCGGATTTCCTAATACACTTTGTATCTCTGTTAACTCACAGGTAGTTCATGGTATTCCTTCAAACTATGAGTTAAAAGAAGGTGATATCGTATCTGTAGACTGCGGGGTGCTTAAAAATGGTTTTTATGGTGATTCAGCTTACACATTTGCTGTAGGTGAGATCTCAGAAGAACATAAGCAACTACTAAAAGTCACGAAAGAGTCCCTTTATTTGGGTATTCAACAAGCTGTAGATGGTAAACGAGTTGGTGATATCGGTTTTGCGGTTCAGCAACATTGTGAGGCAAACAACTTCGGTGTTGTGCGCGAACTGGTCGGTCACGGTCTAGGTAGAAACCTTCACGAGTCGCCTGAAGTTCCCAATTACGGAAAAAGAGGTGCAGGTCCTAAGTTGAAAAAGGGAATGGTAATTGCCATTGAACCTATGATTAATCTTGGTACACGTGCAATCGTCTTTGAAAGTGATGGGTGGACAACCAGAACAAAGGATAGAAAATATTCTGCTCACTTTGAACATACCATTGCAGTAGGTGCAACAGAAGCTGATATTTTATCTACTTTTGAATATATTGAAGAAGTATTAGGCGACAAAGTAATTTAGTTTTAAAGGATTTTTATGTCAAAACAATCAGCAATTGAACAAGACGGAGTTATTGTAGAAGCATTATCTAATGCAATGTTCCGTGTAGAGTTGGAAAATGGTCACATGATCACTGCGCATATCTCTGGTAAAATGCGTATGCACTACATTAAAATTTTACCAGGTGATAGAGTAAAAGTAGAAATGTCTCCGTATGATCTAACAAAAGGTAGAATTTCTTTTAGATACAAATAAAAACTTAATAGGTATGAAAGTAAGAGCATCTTTGAAAAAGCGTACCCCAGATTGCAAAATCGTTAGAAGAAAAGGACGCTTGTATGTTATTAACAAGAAAAATCCTAAGTATAAACAACGTCAAGGATAATTTATTATTTTTGCAGACTGAAAAATTAGAGTAATAATATGGCTATAAGAATTGCTGGAGTCGATTTGCCTCAAAACAAGAGAGGGGAAGTTGCTTTGACTTATATTTACGGTATTGGTCGTAGCAGCGCAAATACTATTTTGGAGAAAGCCGGCGTTGACCGCGACATTAAAGTAAAAGATTGGACAGATGATCAATCTACTAAAATTCGCGAAATCATTGGTGAAGAATTCAAAGTAGAAGGTGATCTACGTTCTGAAGTTCAGTTGAACATCAAACGTTTGATGGATATTGGTTGCTATCGTGGTGTTCGTCACCGCATTGGTCTTCCTGTAAGAGGTCAGAGCACTAAAAACAATGCTCGTACTCGTAAAGGAAGAAAGAAAACAGTTGCAAACAAGAAAAAAGCTACTAAATAATAAGTTGTAATATGGCAAAAAAAACAGTCGCAGCTAAGAAGAGAAATGTGAAAGTTGATGCTAACGGACAATTGCACGTACATTCATCTTTCAATAACATCATCGTTTCTCTTACAAATAGTGAAGGACAGGTGATTTCTTGGTCTTCAGCTGGTAAAATGGGCTTTAGAGGATCTAAGAAAAACACTCCTTATGCTGCACAAATGGCAGCTCAGGATTGTGTAAAGGTCGCATATGATCTTGGCTTGAGAAAAGTAAAGGCATATGTTAAAGGACCAGGTAACGGACGTGAATCTGCTATTCGTACTATCCACGGTGCTGGCATCGAGGTAAGCGAAATCGTAGACGTTACTCCACTACCACACAACGGATGTCGTCCTCCAAAAAGAAGAAGAGTTTAATATTTAAATTAACATTTTTCTATGGGATTGAAATTATGTGTCGATTGCACAAACCTCTCAGTGGTCGATGGCTCATAACTCAATTCATGGAAAATTAAAGACAAATTAAAATGGCAAGATATACCGGACCAAAGACCAGAATTGCTCGTAAATTTGGTGAAGCTATTTTTGGACCAGATAAAGTTCTCGCAAAAAAGAATTATCCTCCGGGACAACACGGCGCGAACAAAAGAAGAAAGACTTCTGAATATGGTATTCAGCTTAAAGAAAAACAAAAAGCTAAATACACTTACGGAGTATTGGAAAAACAATTCCGTAACTTATTTGAAAAAGCATCTCGCACGAAAGGTATTAAAGGTGAGGTACTCCTTCAATTATTAGAAGCTAGATTAGATAACGTTGTTTACCGTTTAGGTATCGCTCCTACCAGAGCTGCTGCTCGTCAGTTGGTGTCACACAAACACATCATCGTTGACGGTAAAGTAGTGAATATTCCTTCATACTCTATTAAGCCGGGTCAAATCATTGGCGTTCGCGAAAAATCGAAGTCTTTAGAAATAATTACTAACGCACTTTCTGGTTTCAACCACAGCAAATACGCTTGGTTAGAGTGGGATAAAACGACTATGGCTGGGAAATTCCTTCATATGCCTGAGCGCGTTGATATTCCTGAAAACATTAAAGAGCAGTTGATTGTAGAATTATATTCTAAATAATAAACTTTGAATTCATGGCGATTTTAGCATTTCAAAAACCAGAAAAAGTATTAATGCTTGAAGCGGATGAAAGATTCGGTAAATTCGAATTTCGTCCGTTGGAGCCGGGATACGGTATTACCGTTGGTAATGCTTTGCGCCGTATTCTCCTCTCTTCTCTTGAGGGATTTGCTATCACATCTTTTAAGATCGATGGCGTTGAACACGAGTTCGCTACGATTCCTGGTGTGATCGAGGATGTAACTAATATCATTCTTAACTTAAAGCAAGTAAGATTCAAGCAAGTTGTTGAAGAGATAGAGAATGAAAAAGTAACGATCAACGTTTCGGGAACCGAAGTTTTTAAAGCAGGAGATATCGGTACTAGTCTTTCAGGGTTCGAGGTTTTAAATCCTGAACTAGTGATTTGCAACATGAATCCGTCTACTTCATTTAATATGGAGTTAACAATCAACAAAGGTCGTGGTTATGTTCCGGCAGACGAGAACAGAAACGCAACTGATGAGATTGGGGTAATCGCTATCGATTCGATTCATACACCGATGGTTAACGTGAAGTATTTCATCGAAAACTATCGTGTTGAGCAAAAAACTGACTACGAGAAACTTGTTTTAGAAATCCGCACTGACGGTTCTATTCATCCAAAAGATGCTTTGAAAGAAGCAGCCAAAATTCTTATTCACCACTTCATGTTGTTCTCTGATGAGAAAATTACTCTTGAGACGAAAGATATGGATGGTAATGAAGAGTTCGATGAAGAAGTTCTTCATATGCGTCAATTGCTGAAAACTAAACTGGTAGACATGGACCTTTCAGTTCGTGCTCTTAACTGTTTGAAATCAGCAGATGTTGAAACGCTTGGCGAATTAGTTCAATTCCACAAAAACGATCTGCTTAAGTTTAGAAACTTCGGTAAAAAATCGCTTACAGAATTGGATGAGCTTCTAGAGAAATTAAACCTATCTTTTGGGATGGATATTTCTAAATATAAATTAGATAAAGAGTAACGCAATGAGACACAATAAGAAATTCAATCATTTGGGTCGTACTAGCTCTCACCGTGCAGCTATGCTTTCTAACATGGCTACATCTTTGATCAAGCACAAGAGAATTTTCACTACTGTTGCTAAAGCAAAGGCTTTGAGAGTTTACGTTGAGCCAATCATCACTAAATCAAAAGAAGATACTACACACCAACGTCGTATGGTGTTTAGTCATCTACAAGATAAATTCGCAGTAACTGAGTTGTTCCAAAACATCGCAGTAAAAGTAGCTAATCGTCCGGGTGGTTACACTCGTATCATCAAAACTGGTAACCGTCTTGGTGACAACGCTTCAATGTGTTTTATCGAACTAGTAGACTTCAACGAGAACATGGCTAAAGCTCCTGCAGCTGAAAAAGCTACTCGTACTCGTCGTTCTTCTAAAAAGAAAACTGAAGAAACTGCAGAAACTGCAGCAGAATAATTCATTTTCAATATATAAAAGGTGCTCACTTGCTGAGCACCTTTTTTTTGTTTTATACACCCTTATGTCTCTATCTTCTTATTCAATTCTATTTTTTCCTTCCATAGTTCAAAAATGAAACGGATAATTTAAACTTGGGTTTTTAATGTTATTGATTAGTACTGATGTCCTTCTCTCAGAAGATCAATTACCGTTTTAACTGGATTAAAACTTTCAATAGGGACTTCTACAAACATTGTGTTCCATTCTGACATAGCTCCATTCCACAAACCAGGAACTTCTAATGCTTTTAGACTTATACCATTTTTTGTCTTTTCAGAGATAAAACCAGTCTTTGGATCTGTATACTTTGTTAGGTCATATTTCTCTCCGCTGTAGTTCTTAATTGAGCATACCAGGTCTACTGGATTAAAATGTGTAGACTGTAGCATTTTCTCTTTTTCTACTGCATTTTGTATATCTATCTGTGAGCTTTCTAAGATTTGCAGAGAGGTCTCACCTTTATTATTAGTGATGATATATGGACCTCCACCAGGCTCACCGCTGTTTCGTATCATTCCGCAAACACGTATAGGCCTGTTTAGTTTATTTTTTAGAAATGAGATAGCCTCATCATTCTCCAATTTAGCAATTTTTTCTGATGCATTTATGCAGAAGGAGTCCTCAAGAAACATAGCGATTGTTTCCATTGTATCTCTTTCAATTTTATTTGTTGATAAGTATTTCTGATATTCATATACTGTTTGTTGCAGTTGAATTAATTTACCTGCAAGTATTTTTTTGTATTCTACTGCAACTGGAAATTTATTTTCTACGGATACATTATCAATGTTTTTTATAAATATAATATCAGCATCAATATCGTTTAGATTCTCTATAAGAGCACCATGTCCTGCCGGTCTGAATACCAGTTTCCCATTTTCGCGAAATGGTTCATTGTTTAAATCAGCAGCAATAGTATCGGTAGATTTTTTCTGGTTAGAGAATGTGATGTTTAGTTTAACACCATACTTATCGGAGTATATTTTTTCGTAATTGCTCTTCAAATCTTCAAATAAAGACTGATGTTCCTCCGAAACAGTAAAGTGTATGTTTGCTATTCCGTTTGCTGCTGCGTAAGTAGCCCCTTCGCATAGATGCTCTTCGAATGGAGTCCTGTTTTCCTGAGGATACTTGTGGAAAAGTAAAGTCCCTTTGGGTAGTTGTCCATAGTTTAGGCCTTCTTTGCTTATAAGTTGGTCTATAATATCAGCATACTTTTCTTCGCTGATTAATTTATCAATTTCTTTACCGCTCTTTGATAATAAGATGGTGTTTAGTCTGTCATAGAAAGCAAATGCTTTGATGTTACCAATGAGTTTCTCAATAATAGGATTCTCTTTTCTATTATCAGATTGGTGAAGGTATTCAAACAAATCTTTAAACATTCGTGTTGCAGCTCCTGAAGCTGGAACAAACTTAAGGATCGTATGAGTTTCATGTGTGTACGTATCCCAAGTTTTAATCAACTCTTTTGATATTTGAGGTGTTAGTACCTTTATACCATTGTTCTCAATCGTTGCAGGGGATTTAATTTGTAGAAAAGGGTACCCTTTTTTGAAGTTTTCCAACTGTGTTTTTGCACTATCAGGACTTATTCCGTGAGTGTTCAGTTGAAGTAGATCAGATTGGTTAAATAATTGATTCATATTCTACTTTTTTTTGAATGTATTTGGGTTCAAAATTACAAATTCTATTATCTTTTAGTAGAAATAGATACATTAAAACTATATTTACGCCACAAATATTTTACAAGTATGGCATCATCTGTATTATTTAACTCTGAAGAAAGATTATTACTGCTCAGACAATATAAGGAACTGGCTATTCATTTAAATGATTCAGTTCCTTACCATGAACGTAGGCTTTTACGAATGATATTAAAGGGAGCAGCTCTTGGTGGAGCTTATCAGCGAGATCTTAATGGTGCAAATCCTTTTGTTGCTTTATTAGGTGTTTGCTTAATTATGACGAAAGAGTTGTCGCTTAAGAGAAGATCAACCCTATCTTTTATTTTATTTGATGCAATCTCTTCGGGTTACATAACTCTTGAAGAAGTAAATTCTTTGTTTAAGACTGATATATCAATTCTTGTAAAGGGACTTGGTAAAATAAACGAGCTTTACGAAAAGCGGCCGGCTATACAATCTGAAAATTTCAGTAAGCTTTTACTGACTTTTTCTGAAGACTTGCGTGTCGTGCTAATTATGATTGCTGATCGTTTGTATATATTACGAGTAGTTATGCGCACCTGTGTAAATGAGGAGCTACGGATGAAATATTTATCTGAAGCGTCTTATTTATATGCTCCTTTGTGTCACCGTCTTGGTTTGTATAAGATTAAGTCTGAGATGGAGGATTTGTCTCTAAAATATTCCAATAGAGAGATTTATTCTGAAATTGCTCAGAAATTAAAGGAAACTAAGAGGAGTCGTGATGCTTTTATCGAATCTTTTATACAGCCAGTAGAGGAGAAAATTCAAACGTTGGGGATTGCTTTTGAGATTAAGGGACGTACTAAATCGATTCATTCGATATACAATAAGCTCAGGAAGCAAAAAATAGAGTTCGAGAAAATCTATGATTTATTTGCAATTCGTGTCGTCGTGGATGTCCCGATCGAGCAAGAGAAGATTGTTTGCTGGAATATCTATTCTATTATAACTGATATGTACCAACCCAACCCTAAAAGGTTAAAGGATTGGATTTCTATACCAAAGAGTAATGGGTATGAATCATTACACATTACAGTTTTAGGGCCAGAGAACCGTTGGGTGGAGGTGCAGATTCGTTCGGCTCGCATGGATGAAATAGCTGAAAGCGGATTAGCAGCTCACTGGAAGTACAAAGGAGGAAAGGCTGAAAGAGGGATGGACGAGTGGTTGAAGAGTATGCGGGAAATACTTGAATACGCTGATTCTACTCCGGGTGATATAATGCAGGAGTTAAAGCCTGATTCAGTTTCAAATGAGATTTATATCTTTACTCCTAAAGGAGATGTTTACAAGTTACCAAAAGGTGCAACCGTGCTCGATTTTGCTTTTGAAATTCACACCACTCTTGGTTGTAAATGTGTCGGCGCTAAAATTGGAAACAAAAATGTTACTATTAAGCACGAACTTAATAGTGGAGATCAGGTTGAGATTCTTACGTCACCACAGCAGACGCCTAAACGAGATTGGTTGAATATTGTCAAAACTTCGAGAGCGAAGGTTAAAATAAAGCAGTCGTTTAAGGAAGAGGAAAATAAGCTGGCAACTTTCGGAAAAGAAACTTTTTATCGTAGGATGAAAAATCGGAAGTTAGAGATTGAAGAACCGACCTTGATGCGATTGATTAAGAAAGAAGGCTACAAAATGGTGAATTCTTTTTTTGCTGATCTGGGTGCAGAAAAGATTGATGTCAATCTAATGATTGAACATTATATCGATATTGAACGAAAAGAACGCGAAGGATTAGGTACTGAGTCTAAGACTGCAGATACATATGTTTCGGTTCCAGTACATGAGGATCTTTCAGCAAAGGATGATGAAATTGTAATAGACAGAGATCTAAAAGGTATAGATTATAAACTGGCAAAATGCTGCAATCCTATCTATGGTGATGAAGTTTTTGGGTTTCTTTCTATTAATGGTGGTATTAAGATTCACCGAATGCAGTGTCCAAACGCTCATGAAATGTTTACCCGTTTTGGATATCGAATACTCAAAGCAAGATGGACAGGTAAAGCTGGTTCTCAATATCCGATTACTTTGTATGTGATAGGTAATGATGATATAGGCATTGTCACAAATATAACCTCAATCATAAATAAGGAAAAGCAAATTACTCTTAGGGCTATTTCTATTGATACGCATGCAGGATTATTTGAGGGGCAGCTTACTGTGATGGTTTCTGATACATCGAGTCTTGACGGGCTTATCAAGAAGATAAAAACAATAAAAGGAGTAAAGAACGTTTCGCGGACGTCATCGAAATAGAATAATGAAAAGAGAAGGATATGCAGTTCTTCTCTTTTTTTTATGAAAAAAATTGATTGAGAATAAACCATTTGTTTTTTTAGTTGTCATATATACGAATATAGAAAAGTTGCAACCTAATTCTTATTTGTATTACTAACTAATTTAACTGTTATCCAAAGTATGAAAAAGTTTAAGTTTTTGTCATTGATTATATTATGTATTTGTTTGTTGAGCTCATTTTCAATGCAAGCTCAGGATAAAGGACCTAAGAATATTGATCCAAAGGTTCGTATGGAAAATCAACTGAAGCGTTTGACAAAAGAGCTAACACTTACGTCAGATCAGAAGGAGCAAATATCAAAAATGTGGGCTGATGCCGATGTGAAGCGCAAAGAGCTTATGGATTTGCGAAAAAATGGAAAAGATAAGGAGATTAAAAAGCAAATAAAAGATTTACGTGATTCAGGGCAGGAACAGATGAAACAAATCTTATCTGCAGAGCAATACACAAAATATCTTGAAATGCAAAAACAAGAGATGGAGAAAGCTGCGCAGAAGCGTCAGAATAGAGGAAGTGTAGAATAAAGTTAATAGTTTTAAGTTTGTTCTTTATTTGGATTTGATAGTAAAAAAGGGCTATAGCGAAACACGCTTATAGCCCTTTTATTTATACCCCTTTGAGGAATTGTCCAAGTAGAACAAATTTTTCTTTATAATCTTCGATCGAACGACGAATGATTTCTAACGCCTCTTCTTTATCAAAGATGTGTGTAATTTCTACATTTCTTTTTTCACCTGGTAGATCTTTGTAAGTCAGGAAGTAGTGCTTCAAGCGATCAATAACAGTAGCTGGGCATTCTGAGATATCGCGAATACCGCCATAAACAAAGTCATCTTTCAATACAGCAATAATCTTATCATCGGATTCTTTATCATCCAGCATTCTAAATCCGCCAATAGGAATTGCACTTACTAGGATATCACCGTGGGAAATTGTACGCTCTGTTAAAACGCAAATGTCGATAGGGTCACCGTCACCAACGATTTCTTCGTATCCCGTTTTTTCCATCGAGATTTCAGCAACATTCTTACCACTATAGGTCTGAGGAATGAAGCCGTACAATGCAGGAATAACACTTGAATATTTCTGAGGTCGGTCAATTCTTAGATAACCAGTAGTTTTATCTACCTCATATTTTACAGTGTCCGTAGGGACAATTTCAATAAATGAAGTCACACAGTATGGAGCTTGATCTCCAATTTCTACCCCATGCCAAGGGTGTGACTTATATCGTAAGCCCATAAGCTTACCTATAGGATCCATTACCTCGTTCATATTCTCACGATTATAATTTTATGGTTGCAAAGATAGAGAGTTCTACTCGAACCTCTTCTATATAAACATATAAATATCCTGTTTTGATTGCTAACTCCTATACAATTGATCATATTTAAGTTTCATTTTTTAGTTACATAAATATCTTGATATCTATTTTG